>JANOJJ010000222.1:0-4764 GCA_031408155.1 Rubrivivax sp. | reverse complement strand
TCAGTATGTTCAGTCCCAGGATGGCGATGGCATACACCAGCACCAGGTTGAACTGGAACACGCGGTAGTTCTTGACCAGGAAAGGCAGCACCAGCAGCGCGATGACGAGCAGCGCGCCGCCCAGCCAGACCCACTTGCGGTCGAGTGGCTTCATACGCGGGTCACCACCTTCTTGCCGAACAGTCCGTCGGGCCGCAACGTCAGCGTGCCCACGATCAGCACCAGCGCCACGGTCAGCTTCAGTTCGGTGCCGATCACATACGCGCCCAGCAGGTTCTCGAGCACGCCGACCACCAGCCCGCCGAGAACCGCGCCCGGTGGGTTGTCGATCCCGCCCAGCAGCGCGCCGGCAAAGCCGTACAGCAGGATGCCGGCCATCATGTTGGGGTCGAGGAAGACGATGGGTGCCACCATCATGCCGGCGACGGCACCGATGGCCGCGGCCAGCCCCCAGCCCAGGCCCAGCATCCAGCTCACACGAATGCCCACCAGCCGGGCCGAATCCGGGTTCTGTGCCGCTGCGCGCATGGCCAAGCCGACCGAGGTGTAGCGGAAGAAGACAAACAGCGCCAGCAACACCACCAGCAGCACGCCGGCAGAACCGAGCTGGTGCGACGAGAAATACGGCGACCCGAAGGCCCCGCCCTTCGGAAAGGGGCTCTCGAAGGCCTTGATGGTGTGGTCGAACAACATGCCCGACAGCGCATTGAAGATCAGCAGCAGGCCGATGAAGACGATCACGTTGGTCAGCGCCGGCGCCTTCTCGATCGGCCTGAGCACGACGCGCTGCACCAGCAGGCCGCCGGCGAACGACACCGCCACCGTGAACAGGAAGGCGCCCCAGTACGGCCAGCCGGCCTGGATCAGCGCCCAGGCGATGAAGGTGCTGAAGGTGGCCATCTCGCCCTGGGCGAAATTGATGTGGTGCGTGGACTGGTAGATCATCACCAGCGCCAGCGCGACGCTGCCGTAGATGCAGCCGTTGGCCAGGCCCGAGAAGATCTGGTGCAGCAAGGCGTCCATCTAGATCCCCAGGTAGGCCTTGCGCACGGCCTCGTCGGCCTTCAGCGTGTCGCTGCTGCCCGACATCGCGACATGGCCGGTCTCTAGCAGGTAGGCGTCGTGCGCAAGGTCGAGCGCCAGGTGCGCGTTCTGTTCGACCAGCAGCATGCTGACATGGTCGGCGGCATTGATGCCGCGCAGGATGTGGAAGATCTCGGCCACGATCTTGGGAGCCAGTCCGAACGAGGGTTCGTCCAGCAACAGCAGCTTGGGCCGCAGCATCAGGGCGCGGCTGATGGCCAGCATCTGCTGCTCACCGCCGGACAAGGTACCGGCCTGCTGGCCGCGCCGCTCGCCCAGGCGCGGGAATCGCGTGTACGCCTTTTCGAGGTCTTCCAGCACCGCCGCCCGGTCGCGCCGCACATACGCACCCAGGCGCAGGTTCTCGTCGACCGTCAGCGCGGTGAAGGTGCCGCGCCCGTCGGGTACATGGGCCACGCCCAGGCGCACCACGTCTTCGGTGGCGCGGAGGGCGATCGACTGGCCTTCGAAGGACAACTGGCCGCTGGTGCGCACCGTCTGGCAGATGGCGCGCAAGGTGGTCGTCTTGCCCGCACCGTTGGCGCCCAGGATAGTGGTGATGCGGCCCTTCTCGAGCTTGAAGGACACGTCGTGCAAGACCTGCGTGGGGCCGTAGTACGCGTTCAGGCCCGACACTTCAAGCAGCATCGCGGGTTCCTCGCGCAGCAGCAGCGGATACAAGCAGACGCCGCGGATTCGGCTCCGCCGGTCCGCCAGCGTCGTTTCCCCTGGGGGGGAGGCGGCCGCAGGCGGCTTCGGGGGGGAGCCGTCTAGGCATTGGCGTCGGCTCCGAGGTAAGCCTCGATCACGTCGGGGTGGTTCTGGATCTGCTCGGGCGTGCCTTCGGCGATCTTGCGGCCGAAGTTCAGCACCACGATGTGGTCCGACAGGCCCATCACCATGCTCATGTGGTGTTCGACCAGCAGCACGGTGATGCGGCGCCGGCTGCGGATGTCGCGCACGAGCTCGGTCAAGGCGTGCAGCTCTTCGTGGTTGAGTCCGGCGGCGGGTTCGTCGAGCATCAGCAGCTTGGGCTCGGCAGCCAGCGCACGGCCCAGCTCGACCCGCTTCTGGATCGCGAACGGCAGGTCACCTGCCGGCCGTTCGGCGTAGGGCGACAGGCCCAGGTAGTCCATGATCTCGCCGGCCTGGTCGCGCAGCTGGCGCTCTTCGGCGTTGACCGACGGCAGCCGCAATGCGCTGGCCGCAAAGCCGGCAGACGAGCGCGCATGCGCGCCGACCATCACGTTGTCGCGCACGCTCAGGGTGCGGAACATCGCCAGGTTCTGGAACGTGCGGCCCAGGCCCAGGCCAGCAATGCGGTGCTGCGGCACATGGGTCAGCGATGCGCCTTCGAACAGGATGTCGCCCGCTTGGTAGGGGTACAGGCGGCTCATGCAATTGAACAGCGTGGTCTTGCCCGCGCCATTGGGGCCGATCAGCGCGCAGATGTCACCCTGGGCGACATCGAAGCTCACGCCGTCGAGCGCGACGATGCCACCGAAGCGCACCGACACGCCTTGCACGCGCAGCAAGGGGCTGCTGTCTCCTGCCATCCAAACGATCCCTCGGGTTGGGGTTGGCCAAGGTGCCAACGCTGCCAACCAGAGGTTCAGCGCGCCAGGCCAGCCGGGTTATAGGAGCCGACCGGGCACTTTGCAATGCGCGCTTGCACTGTCATGCAGGTGACATCGACCCGGCTCAGCCCTGGCGCTTGCAGGCGCCAGGGGCCTTCGGCAGGCACACCCAGGTCCGCAGGGACCTGGGTATGTCCGGCCTCAGCCCAGCGGCGTGAAATCGCCGCCGGTCCTTCGGCAGGCGCGAAACTCCTTCTGGAGTTCCGCGTCCGGCCTCAGGGATTGCGGAAGTCGTCGTGGCAGCTCTTGCAGGCCTTGCCCACCGGATCGAAGGCGGCCTTGAGCTGGTCGAGGTTGTTGCTCTTCGAGACCACCGCCATATTGGCCACGGCGTCCTGCATCTTGCGGGCGCGTTCGTCGAAGGTGGCGCGGTCGGTCCAGATCTTGGGCGAGGCACTGCCCTTGATGGTGCCCGGCGTGCCCTCGATGAATCCGATATAGGGCAGCTTCGACATCGTGGCCACGACGTCGGCATTGGCGGCCGCCTGTGCAGCGTCGTACGGCGCTTTCCCGTTGACCATTGCGCCGATGCGGCCGACGTGGTTGGCCATCACGAACATCGCGCTCTGACGGTACTTGATCGCGTCTTCGGGCTTTTGAAACTGGGCCGCGGCCGGCAGGCTGGCGGCGATGCCGGCGACGGTGGTCACGGCGAGGAGCAAACGTTTCATTCGGGTTCTCCGGTGCTCAGGTAAAGAGCGGTTGGTGCGAAATTGCTTCGCCTCGGCCTCCCAGGCCGCACGGCGGGCGCAGAGTGTACGGAGGAGATCGGTCAACCCTTCCGCAATCCGGGAAACTCCGCATGCCATGCGCTGCGGCGGCAGCGCGTCACTGTTCGGCGGGCCACGATTCGCGGTATGGTTTGCGCCCCGCTTGCCGCCTGCACAGACCGCCTCGATGTCGACGTCATCGCCCAGCCAACACTACCGCGTGCGCGTGTGGGACCTGCCCACCCGTGCCTTCCACTGGTTGCTGGCAGCCGCCGTGATCGGCCAGGTCATCACCGGCAAGATCGGTGGCGATGCACTCAACTGGCACTTACGCTTCGGCTTCCTGGTGATGGGTCTGCTGCTGTTCCGGTTGGTCTGGGGCTTCGTCGGCGGGCATTGGTCGCGTTTTGCCAGCTTCATCTATGCGCCGGGCACGGTTTTGCGCTACCTGCGCGGGCAGACGCGTGCCGACGAGCATCTCGACGTCGGCCACAACCCGCTCGGTGCAGGGTCGGTGTTTGCGCTGTTGTTTTTCCTCGCCGCGCAGGTCGGCACCGGGCTGCTGGCCGACGACGAGATCGCCACCGTCGGCCCCTTGAACAAGTTCGTCAGCAACGCCACCGCCAGTTCGGCCACGCATTGGCACAAGGACTACGGGCAGTGGATCCTGATCACGCTGGTGCTGCTGCACGTGGCGGCGATCGTGTTCTACCGCGTCCGGAAGGGCAAGAACCTGGTGCAGCCGATGCTCACCGGCGACAAGCCGCTGCCGAGCGGTACACCGGCTGCCAGCGACAGCATGGCCACGCGCCTGCTGGCGCTGGGCCTGGCGCTGGGCTGTGCCGCCGCGGTGACCTGGGTCGTCCGGCTCGGGGGCTGACGGACCCGGCAATGAGCGGCCCGCGCATCGACCTCGTCGAGCCCGAAGGCGCGTCCTGGCTGGCTGCCACGCGCGAGATCTTGCGCGAGTACGCCGCCGAGCTGGGTCTCGACCTGTCGTTCCAGAACTTCGAGGCCGAACTCGCCAGTCTGCCCGCTGACTATGTGCCGCCCGCTGGCGCGCTGCTGCTGGCACTGGTGGATGGGCAACTGGCCGCCTGCGGCGCGCTGCGGCCGCTGCCGGACGCGGACTACCCCGATGCCTGCGAGATGAAGCGCCTGTACGTGCGCCGCGCCTTTCGCCGCTTCGGGCTCGGCCGCGTTCTGGCGCAGGCGCTGATCGACCGTGCCGTGCAGGCCGGGTATTCGACCATGCTGCTCGACACGCTCGATGACATGGAAGTCGCGCGCGGGCTGTACGGCACGCTGGGCTTCGAGGAGATCCCGCCCTACTA
>JANOJJ010000088.1:0-3284 GCA_031408155.1 Rubrivivax sp. | reverse complement strand
AATGCGACCAACTTCCGCTGAGGAGGTTGGCCTGATCAGCCACCTTGCCGGGTGACCTCCCCGATCGGGACCCCTTGTTCAACCTAGGAGATAGTTGCAATGAAAAGATCTCTGCTCGCTCTGGCCGCGCTGACCGCGTTCGCCGGCGTCGCTTCTGCCCAATCGTCGGTAACGCTTTTCGGAATCGTTGACGCTGGTGTGGCTCGTCTGTCTGGCGGTGGAAACTCGAAGTTTGGCATGACCGGCTCCGGCTACAACAGCAGCCGGCTCGGCTTCCGCGGTGTCGAAGACCTCGGTGGCGGCATGCAAGCTGGCTTCTGGCTCGAAGGCCTACTGACCAATGACGACGGCAACGCCGCCGGCGTGAACTTCCAGCGCCGCTCGACCGTCAGCCTGATGGGCAATTTCGGCGAGATCCGTCTGGGTCGCGACTACACCCCGACTTTCTGGAACACGACGATCTATGACCCGTTCGGCACCAATGGTGTCGGCCAGTCCCTGACGCCTGCCATGCTCGCCAACACCTTGCACGTTGGCGCGCCCATTGTTGCTGCATCGAACAGCGTCGCTGCCGTTCGTTCGAACAACAGCATCAGCTACTTCCTGCCCCCTCTGGGCGGTGCGCACTTGCAGGTGATGTACGCCTTCGCCGAGAACGTCAGCGGTAGCCGTAGGGTCAACAACTACATCGGCGTTCGGGGCGGCTTCGCGGCTGGCCCGGTCTCGGTCCATGTGGCTGGCGGCAAGACCACCGGTGCCGCGACGAATGGCGACAACGACGTCAAGTATGTGAACGTCGGTGGCTCGTTCGACGCTGGTGTGATCAAGGTCTCGCTGATCGTCGCGCAAGAGAAGAACGGCGCCGACGCCAAGGTCCAGGCGATCCAGCCCGGTATCAGCGTGCCGATCGGCGCGGGCATGATCAAGGCGGCGTACAGCCGTTACGACCTCAAGAAGAGCAACAACGACTTCAACAAGATCGCGGTCGGCTACCACTACAACCTGTCCAAGCGCAGCACGATCTATACGACGGTGGCTCGCGTCAGCAACAAGGGCGTGTCTGCAGCCAACGTGCAGAACAACGGTCTGACGAGCCCGGGTGCCGCTGCCGGTGGCAACGCCAGCGGCGTCGAATTCGGCCTCCGTCACGCCTTCTGAAAGACGCCGGGGAACCGGCTCAAGTCAACCAAACCGCCCCTCGGGGCGGTTTTTTCGTGCCTGGCGTTGACTGGGGGCGACGACTGCGGCGATCAGCCACTGCTCGGCAGCAGGCGTTCGCCCATGAACAAGTCGGCCGCACGCTCGCGCGCACGGATCAGCAGTGGCGCACCATCGACGACCATTACCTCGGCCGCGCGTGGCCGTGTGTTGTAGTTGCTGGCCATCGCCATGCCGTAGGCACCGGCCGACAGCACGGCCAGCACATCGCCTTCGGCGACCGCCAGGCTGCGGTCGCGACCCAGCCAGTCGCCCGATTCACAGACCGGGCCCACGACGTCCCACCGCAGCGGCGCATCCGCGCGCAGCCGGCAGGGCTCGATCGCCATCCAGGCCTGATACATCGCCGGTCGCATCAGGTCGTTCATCGCCGCGTCGACGATGCAGAAGTTCTTGCCGGCCCCCGGCTTGAGGACCTGCACCTCGGTCAGCAGCATGCCGGCGTTGCCGACCAGCGACCGGCCGGGCTCGAGCAGCAGCTCGCGCTGCCCATGGCCACGTGCGTCCAGCCGCGACTGCAACTGCGCCACCAGTTCGTCCGCCCGCGGCGGTTGTTCGTCGGTGTAGGTGATGCCCAGGCCACCGCCCAGGTCCACATGGTGAATGGCGATGCCGTCAGCCTCGACGGCTTCGACCAGGTCGAGCACTCGGTCCAGCGCATCGAGGTAGGGCGCCGCCTGCGTGATCTGCGAGCCGATGTGGCAGTCGATGCCCACCACCTGCACTCCGGGCAAGGTCGCAGCCTGCCGGTAGACCCGCAAGGCCTGGTCATGCGGCACGCCGAACTTGTTGTCGCGCAGACCGGTCGAGATGTAGGGATGCGTGCCGGCGTCGACGTCAGGGTTGACGCGCAGGCTGACCGGGGCGACCCGGCCCAGGCCCGTTGCCAGCGCGGACAGTCGACGCAGTTCGGACTCGCTTTCGACGTTGAAGCAGCGCACGCCGACGGACAGCGCTTCTTTCATCTCGGCGCAGGTCTTGCCGACCCCCGAGAAGACGATCTGCCCGGGTTGACCGCCGGCGGCCAGCACGCGCTCGAGTTCGCCGCCGGAGACGATGTCGAAGCCGCATCCCACGCGCGCGAAGGTCTGCAACACCGCCAGGCTGGAGTTCGCCTTCATCGCGTAACACAGCAGATGGGGCCGGCCCCGCAGGGCCTGCTGGTAAGCGCCCACGGCCTGCAACATGGCCCGCTGCGAGTAGACGTATAGCGGCGTACCGAACTGGCGGGCCAGGCTTTCGAGCTCGATGCCATCGAGCCTGAGCGAGCCGTGCCGGCGCTCGAGTTGGGGCGCGCCCGGCAATGTCATCGTGATGGCCCGGACGCCGTCGACGCGGGCGGTGGCAAGGTCAACGGTCCCTTCTGGCCACAGGCCGTGACCGCCAATGCAGATACCAGCAGTAGGACATTGCCCAGGGCCTGGAACTGCCGCGCGACGGCCGCCGCTACACTCGATGCGATCATCGAAACGATTCTACCGACCATGACTGGCGATACGCCGGCCCGCAGCGCGGGCGACACCTTGACCGACGGCGAGTACCAGGCCCTGACGCAGGACCTGCTGGCGCGTATCGAGGCGCAGGCCGATCGCTGGCTGCAGGATGACGTGATCGACATCGACACCCACCGCACGGGCGGCCTGCTTGAACTGTCCTTCCCCGGCGGCAGCAAAATCATCGTCAACACCCAGCCGCCGCTGCACGAGGTTTGGCTGGCAGCCAAAGCCGGCGGTTTCCACTTCCGCTGGTCCGGTGGTCAGTGGGTCGATACGCGCGACGGCAGCGAATTCATCGACGCACTGTCGCGTCAGGCCAGCCAGCAGGGCGGCCGGCCGCTCGACTTCGCAGCCAGCTGAGCCCCGGGCACTGCGACTCAGCGGCGGAACAGGTCGAGGATGCTGTTGCGTTCTTCGCTGCTGGGGGCAGCCGGGGCCTTGTCTTCCAAGCCCAGGCTCTGCACGCCGGCACCATGGGCGAACTCGGCGTAGGCCCAGCTGCCGCCGCTTTGCGCCACGCCCTCGGGCGGGCTCGGTTCCTGCACCGCGACGCCCTTGAGCGCGTGGCTC
>JANOJJ010000115.1:0-1847 GCA_031408155.1 Rubrivivax sp. | reverse complement strand
ATCATGTGCTTCATCAGCCCTCCGACCATTCCTCCCTCGTGATACTAGGGCACCCAACGGCCTGCGCCCAGGCTCTCGGGAATCGTTGACTTTGCATGGAGCTGCAAGGTGCTGCCCTCGCGCATGATCTCGCGCTCGTCGCGCTCAGACGTGAGGACGGAGCAGGACGGTTGTCGGTCGAGAAGATCGAGCGTGCCGTCGGTCGAATGATCGTCGTAAAAGACGAAGTTCTCGACGCCCAGACGGCGGTAGTGATGAAGGAAGTGGGGCAGCAGATACGACTCATTCCTGAGCATCGCGAACAGCGTCATGCCAGCAGTCAATGGGCTCCGTTTCAGGTATCGCAAGCCATCGATGGCGCCGGCGGTGCGCGCGGCAATCGGGGTGGGACCTCTGCCGCCGGCGCGACGCAGCTGGGCTGCTTGCCCAGGCAACCCACTGTCGAGCAGCGCGTCGTTCGGCCGGGCGGCCGGCCAGCGCAACTCATAGCGCAGCTTGCGCACCACCGAGCACTTGGCCGGCAGCGTGACGCCAGGTGCGTCCGATGCGTCGATATCGACCGTTGCGGTAGCCAAGCCCTTGGCTGCAGCATCGACAACGGCGCGGCGCACATGACTGTGCAGTCGCTCGCGCAAAGGCAGCGCCAAGGGACTCGAGCCGGACAGTCTGATCAGGTCGAACTTGACCCAGCGGTACAGCGCATTGGCGCGCTGACTGAGCGCCTTGTCGGCCAGCTCGGCAAAGCGCACACGCTCGGCATCGCTGTGCTCGAGGGGTGAAACCCATTGCGCCGGGAAACCGACGCGTTTGCGACCGAGCAGCCCGGTCAGACGGTCGTACATGTCCCGGTCTTCGCCGCCCCAGCCGTGAATTGCCTCGTCGTAGCCACCGATCTCGACGAAGTCGCTGCGCGCACAGACAAAGGTGCCGACAACGTCCGGCGCGCGGTGCAGCGGGCGATAGAAGTGCCCGGCGCGCAGCTGAGGGACGAGCTGATCGACGAATGTCCGGGCCACCAGGACGTCTGCATCGACGAAAGCCAGCCATTGGCCCTGGGCAACTGCAGCGCCACGATTGCGCGCCTTGGCTGCATTGAAGATCGGTGCGTCCTCGACCTTGACCACGTGGACCCGGGCATGGTTCGATTCGACCCACGCTGCGGTGCCGTCCGGGCAATCGTAGTCGACCACGATGACTTCGCTGCGTTCGCCTTGGTCGACCATCCGCGGCAGGGTCTGACGCAAGAACGTGAGCCGGCCTTTGCAGGTCGTGATCAGGGAAATCGTTGGTTGAAGTTCATCCATAGGCAGCGACCCGAAGTCGGCCGCAGGTTGCACGAACGTGCGCGGGCATTATCCATGACGGGCGCAGCCAGGCCCGCGTCCGGACCTCTCAGCGCAGGAGTATCGCGTCGGGCTTCCGATGCTCCAGCTCACGGCAGAGTCGCAGTGCGCCTTCGAAGTAGCCAATCTGGAGACACGCCTGAGCCTTCAGCAGGAGCGGATTCAGTCCTTCGTTTGTCATGCCTCTAGGTCCCGATGTGCGCCGCTTTGGGGGCAGGGAGTTGACGAGTTCATCGGTATCAAGTATTGCGCGGGACCGCGCGCGGGTCAGCTCCGCCGGCCCCGCTACCGGCTCGTAAGCTGGTACACCATATCGCCCACAAAACGCCGGAACGACTCGTTCTCGACGAACTGCTTGTAGACCTGCGTGTCGTCCTTGAGAAGGATCTGCATCACCTTGCCCAACGCCTGGTCGTGGGCCATGCGCGCCGTGTGCGGCGTGTTGTCCTTGGCGTTCTGATAGGCCTTGTCGGCAGCCACTTTCGGCGCGATGTCGTCTCGGAT
>JANOJJ010000114.1:0-3357 GCA_031408155.1 Rubrivivax sp. | reverse complement strand
CGACATCCGCACCGACGCGGTCTTTGGGTAGCGGTAGCGCGAATACGGCTTGCAGCGCCGCCTCCATCTCGGTACCGCCCAGGTTGGCCTCGATCGCATCCACCATCGGCAGTAAGTGGCGCAAGGTGCGCGGCGTGCACGCCGTGGGGGCGAGCAGGTGATCGACGGTTGAGCCGAAGCGGCTGACGCTGACCTGATCGTTCTCGCCCAGCCCTGCCAGCGCGCCCTTGAGCGCTAGGCGCGCCGACGCAATGCTGTCGCCGCCCATCGAGCCGGAGCAGTCCACCAGCAACTTGAGCGCGATGCGATCGCGCGGCGTTGCCAGCGGCGGCTGAATGACCACCATCACGACCGCCGGCGCGGTCTGCGACAGCCTGTCCTGCGCGCGAACGATCAGCGACGGCAAGGACTCTTTGGGTGTCACCAGGATCACTACATCGCGATCCAGCCAGGCGCCTGCGGCCAAGTCCAGCCGCACGCCGCCCTCGACGGCCTCGCGCGTGCATTGGTGCGTCGGGCACTCGATGGCTGCGCCGGCCAGCGTGCCGGCCACGGTGACCGATAGCGCCAGCGGGTATTCCGCCGCCAGCGAGGCCTGCGGCACCTGTTGCGGCTGCAGGCCTGCCGATTCAGCGCTGCCGTACCGGGGCGCAATCGTGGTCGGAATGGCCAGCCGCAGACGCCCGTGCTCGAAGTGCAGCAGTTGCGCGAAGCGCAGCTCGACCACGATCTCTTCACCCGGCTTCAGGTTGCCGATGTTGGCCGTGTGCAAGCCGTCGGCCAGCGCCTCGAGCATGACCGGCGCGTCGCCTTCGGCCAGCGCCTCCTCGTACTGGCGCTCGGCTTCGCGCCTGGCCACCACAGTGCCGACCTTGCGCTCACCGCCCAGCTTGGACGCAAAACCCAGCAGCACGGCCTGGTGCGGCAGCGGGAAGGTATAGACCACCTCCAGCACGCGCTCGCTGGCGTTGCGGTAGGTCTGGTGCAGCGTCAGCTCGAACAGCACGCCGTCCAGGCGGCCGTTGGCTTGCACGCCAGCCAGGACAGGGGTCGGGGAGCCGTACTCGCGGCTCGCCAGACCAAATGCCTTCGTCTCATCGTTCATCGTCGTTCTCCCTGGGCAACTGTTGGGGTATCAAGGCTTGTCGGCCGACGCCCGGGGGTTCTGTTCGGCGCGGACCTGCCGGTATAGCGCGGTTATGCCGCGCACCAGGGCGCGCATCTGTTCCGGTGACAAGCCGGCGCGGCCGGGCTCGACCTGCACTTCCAGCCCGTCGGCCAAGGTCATGCGACTCCAGACCTCGACTGAGCCTGGTGGCGCCGCACGGCGAGGCGGGTCTTGCGGCGCACCGGCGATCAGCTCGCGAATGCGATCCAGACTCAGCCCGGCCTCGGTCCAGCGCCGGATCAGCAACAACTGCTCCAGGTGCCGCGGCAGGTAGTGGGCGCCGCGCTTCTCGCCTGCGGGCCGATCGACCAACCCCTGGGCGATGTAGTAGCGCACCGTGCGTGGCGTCACGCCGGCCAGGGTGGACAGCTCGTCGATGGCGTAGCGCTGGGAGGTGCTCGCTGCTTCGGGCGGGGTGGGGTTGGACGGCATGGGCCATTATGCGACACCAATAAGAGACAGTCAAATGTCGTAACCGCGTGGCAAGGGGGCGGCACCGATTCGGTGAGCCCATCTTCCGCTGTCGGTGGCTCATGGCGTGAGCCATAGCAGCAACGCGTTGACGACTTTCTTGCCAATCCACTGGCCCGACCACTGCCGTTGCCGGAGCTGTCGCCGGTGCAGGTTACGGTCGACCGGCGACCCTAGAATTTGCCAATGGCTGCTGCGCACGGATGGACCTTCAGGGCCCGGTTTCGCCGAAGTGGCTTCGGTTGGCGCGGCTCGCGCGCGGCGATCGAACGCATCGGCCAGGCGCTTGCCGAAATCCACCAAGTGCAGCGAGTCGATCCCACCTTGGCCGGCCATGGCGCCGTGCTGCTGCTGGAAAAAGCCTCGCCGGCACTGTGTGACATCGACAGTTCGTCGGGATCGCTTGGCAATGCGATGCATTCGGCGGTGCAATGCCTCGTGCCCCTCATCGCCGTCGCCCCGGTGGCGGGGCGTGTCCGGGAGAAGTGGCTCGAACGCCTGTTCGAGGCCTACCAGGACGACGACCCGCCGTACATCGAATCGCTCGGCGAACATTGGGGTGCCCTGTGTGTGGAGCCCAGCCTGGCCTCGCGCTGGGCCGACGATCTGTTGCCGCTGGTGCGCCGGGTCATGGCCGAGCGGCGACGCGGCACCTATGCCTACACCAAGGCATCGACCCCTTGCTACAGCGCCTTGTTCAAGGCCGCGCGCTTCGATGAGCTGCTGGACCTGCTGGCGCTCGAACCCAAGCCTTGGTGGCAAGACCAGCAGTGGGTAGCAAGGGTGCTGGTCGCGCGCGGCGACGTCGACGGCGCGGTGCAGGTTATCGAGCAGGCGCGCGGAGCCCATTCACCCGAGACCGCACTCTCGGCTATGGCTGAAGGCATCCTGATCGAAGCAGGACGTACCGAGCAAGCCTATCAACGCTATGGTATCGCTGCCGCCGACGCGAATACGAACCGCGCGACCTTCCGAAGCATCGCGAAGAAGTACCCCGCCGTCGAAACACAGCGAATCCTGCGCGATCTCATCGCCTCAACGCCCGGCGAAGAAGGAAAGTGGTTCGCCACGGCCAAGACGCTCAAGCAATACGAGCTTGCACTGGCGCTGGCCCGGCGCTCGCCCGTGGATCCGAAGACCCTCGCGCGCGCCGCACGCGACCACGTCAAGGGCCAGCCGGCGTTCGCGCTCGAAGCGGCCTTGGCCGCCTTGCACTGGATGGCCCGCGGGTGGGGCTACGAGCTGACCTGCGCCGATGCGCGCGCCGCGTATGACCACGCCATGGCGGCGGCCGCGATCCTTCAGCAGAGGCCGGCGGTCGATGCGCGCATTGCGCAACTGGCGGCCGGTGACACGTCGCAGGCGAAGTGGGTCAGGCAATGCCTGGGCTTGGAGGCGGTTGCCGGGCGTTGAGGTGGTCACGGCCGGGAGAGGGTGGGAAGGGATCGCGCAGCCGTCGTGGCTCGCGCGTCGACCAATCAGTTGAGGCCGGGTGTGCAGTGCCAGTTCTCATGGACGGTACTGCATCCCTATTCGCTACCCCCGCCGATGAAAACTCCCCAGAGCCCGGCTGAGCAGCGCACTGACCACCAGCGGCACGCAAGGCATCACCAGCGGATGCAGAGTGACCGGCACCACGAACCCCACCACAGTGGCGCAGGCCGTCACGATGGTTGATGCCCGAGCATGGGTCACCGTGGCCGCGCGCAGGCGATCGA
>JANOJJ010000108.1:0-15301 GCA_031408155.1 Rubrivivax sp. | reverse complement strand
TCATCTTGCTCACCTCACCCATGCGGAATCGGCCAGCTCCGGCGCCGTGGCCGCGCTGGCCCGCGCCTGCTCGACGAAGGCGACGATGCGCTCGGGGCCGACGTTGACGCCACCCACTCCAGCCAGGTAGCCGTGGATGCGTGGCGCGCCCGCCATGCCGTACAGCGCAGCGCGCAGTTCCTGGTGCAGTACGCCGCCCAGGCCGGGCGAATGGTTGCGGTCGAGCACCACCACGTCGGGCACACCGGCCAGCGCGGCGCGCAGCGCGGCCGCCGGCAACGGCCTGAACAGGCGCAGCTTGACCAGGCCGACCGCCTGCCCGGCGTCGCGCAGTGCGTCCACCGCCTCGCGCGCGGTGCCGCACAGGCTGCCCATGCTGACGATCACGGTGCCGGCGCCGTCGCAGCGGTAGCGTTCGATCACGCCCCAGCTGCGCCCGGTGGCCACCGCCCATTCGTGGTCGGCCTCGGCAGCCAGCGCGGGCACGCGGCCCATCGCCGCTTCGATGGCTTGCCGGTGGCGGTAGTACATGTCCTGCGTCACCACGTTGCCCCAGGACGAGGGTGGCGCCGTGTCGAGCCGCTGCGCCGGCGCAAACGGCGGCAGGTAGGCGTCGACCAGTGCCTGCGCCGGCACCTGCACCGGCTCGAGCGCATGCGAGACATAGAACGCATCGAGGTTGACCAGCACCGGCAGCAACACCTGCTCGGCGACCCGGAAAGCCTGGATCACGGTGTCGAGCGCCTCCTGCGCCGATTCGACGTAGAACTGGATCCAGCCGGTGTCGCGCTGCGCCAGGCTGTCGGTCTGGTCGGGCCAGAAGGCCCAGGGCGAGGCCACCGTGCGGTTGACGTTGGCCATCACGATCGGTGCCCGCGCGCCGCTGGCGTAGTGCAGCAGCTCGTGCATCAGCAGCAGGCCCTGCGATGCGGTGGCGGTGAACACGCGCACGCCGGCCAGCGAGGCCGGAATACAGGCCGACATCACCGAATGCTCGGACTCGGGCGTGATGATCTCGGCGTCGAAGCTGCCTTCGGCCTGGAAGTCGGTCAGCTTCTCCAGCACCGGCGTCTGCGGCGTGATCGGGTACAGCGGAACGACCTTCGGTCTGGCCAGCCGCGCCGCCCAGGCCACGGCGTGGTTGCCGGTCAACAGAATGGGTTTCGCGTCGGCGCTCATCGCAGCTCCTGCAGCATCTTCATCGAGCCCGTGGGGCATTCCCTGACGCACACGCCGCAGCCCTTGCAGTAGTCGGCCAGCACGGTGTAGCCGGCGCCACTGCGCTTGACGGCCAGGTCGGGGCAATAGGTGACGCAGTTGTCGCAATGGGTGCAGGTGCCGCACGAGAAGCAGCGTGCGGCCTCGGCCAGCGCCTGCTCGATGGCCAGGCCCAGCTGCACCTCGCCGCCGTGGGTCAGTCGATCGGCAACCGCCAGCGTCGACACGGCGCTGCGCTCGGCTGCCGGGTGGTAGTGCAGGTTGATGGCCGGCAGGCCGACCGTGGCTTCGACACCGTGGGCCGCCGGCGCTGCCGCGTCTTGGCCAGCATCGGCACGCAAGCAACGGTCGATCGCCAGCGCGGCGCGCTCGCCCATCGCGATGGCTTCGGAGACGAAGCGTGCACCACTGGCCAGGTCGCCGCCGGCCCAGACGCGGGCGGCGCTGGTGGCGCCGACCGCATCGGTCTTGAGCAGGCCAGCGTCGGTCGCGAAAGCGTCGGCCAGCGCAGCCAGTTCCGGGTCCTGGCCGATCGAGACGATGATGGCGTCGGCAAGCAGCGAAAAGCCGCTGTCGATCCGCTGCCTCAGCGTGAACGGGCCACCTTGCGCGCCGCGTTCGAAGCTCACGCGCAGGCAGTCCAGCCGCAGCCCGGGCTGGCCCTGCGCGGTGGCGCCGACCAGCATCGCCGCGTCGACCAGCGTGATGCCTTCTTCCAGCGCCTCGACCACTTCTTCGCGCTGGGCGGGCAGTTCGCGCTCGGGCTCGAGCGCCAGGATCGTCACTGCATGGCCGGCGCGGCGCGCACTGCGCGCGGCATCGAGCGCTGCACTGCCACCGCCGACGACGACCACGCGCTGCCCCAGCGCCCGTGCGTTGCCCTGCGCCAGGGTCGCCAGATACTCGGCCCCGTCCACCACCCAGGGCTGGCTGTAGTCGAGTTGCGGCAGCCGCTTCGGGCGTTGCGCGCCAAACGCCAGGTAGACCGCGTCGAAGTCCTGCCGCAAGGTGGCGATGGCCGGCGCGCCGGCCATCGGCTGGCTGCAGCGCAGGTCGACGCCGAGCGCCAAAAGGCGTGCGATCTCGGCGTCCAGTACCGGGCGCGCCAGTCGGTAGCCCGGGATTCCGTGCCGCATCAGGCCGCCGAGCTGCGGCTGCGCTTCGAACAGCGTCACGCCGTAGCCGCGCCGAGCCAGCTGGTAGGCGGCCGACAGGCCCGACGGCCCGCCGCCGACGATGGCGACCCGTTCGCTGCGCTGCGCCGGCGCTGCGGGGTAGGCCCAGCCGCGCTCGAGCGCCAGGTCACCGACGAAGCGTTCGAGCTTGCAGATCGACAGCGCGCCATCCACCCCGGCCCGGTTGCAGGCGCTTTCGCAGGGGTGGTGGCAGATGCGGCCGATGACGGCCGGGAACGGGTTGTGGCGCGACAAGGTCATCCAGGCCTTGACGTAATCGCCGTCACGGGCCTGGCCGATCCACTCGGCGATGTCGCCGTGCAGCGGGCAGGCGGCATGGCAGGGCGACGGCGCGTGCACATGCTGCGGCAGCGCCGCGCGCCAGGTGCCGGTCTTGATGGCGCTGGTGGAACCGGTCGTCCAGGTGGTGGGGAGCGCAGCAACCGCGGTCATGCCGCCACCCCACGCAGCAAGGCGTCGACCTGCGCGTAGCCGTCCTCGCAGGCGGCGATGTTCTCGTCGTGCAGCGTGGGCGCCTGCTCGACCAAGGTGCGCGCCAGCAGCTCGCGCGACGGTGACTCCAGCGCCCGCGCGCAGGCCCCCAGCAAGGCCGAATTGACGATCCGCCCGAGGCCGTGCCGGCGCGCGATCGCCAGCGCGTCGACCGGGATCACGCGGTAGCCCGGCAAGACCTGGGCGAAGTGCGCCATGCCGAGCGCCGAATTGACGACGATCTGCGTGCCGGCATGGGCGCACGCCAGCAACCGCCCTTCGAGCAGGCTGGCGTCGAAGCACAGGATGGCGTCGGCGCGTTCGATGTCGCAGCGCAGGCGCACCGGCCGGTCGTCGACGCGCAAGTACGAACTGACCGGCGTTCCGCGGCGCGCACCGCCGTAGCTGGCAAAGCACTGCACCTGCCGGCCCTGGGCGAAGTAGCTCATCGCCAGCAGGTTGCCTGCGGTCTGCGCGCCCTGGCCACCGCGGCCCTGGATGATGATCTGCAGCACGTCGTGTCTCCTGCTCCGCCCGATCTGAAGTGAAGGCTCCAAGCGCAATTTAGTACCAGAATAGGTATTCGTCGAATTGATCGTCAGAATGCAGTCCATTCACGAGATCAATGTCGACCTGCGCCACGCCATGAACTTCCGCCAACTCGACCTCAACCTGCTGCGCGTGTTGTGCGCGGTGCACCGTTGCGGCTCGGTCACCGCGGCCGGGCGCCAGCTGGCACTGTCGCAGCCCGCCACCAGCAACGCGCTGGCGCGGCTGCGCCGCAGCTTCGACGATGCGCTGTTCGTGCGCTCGCCCAATGGCCTGCACCCCACGCCACTGGCGCAGCGCATCGTGCCGGCGGTGGCAGCACACCTGCATGACCTGGAAGCCGAACTGGCCGCCGGCGACCACTTCGACCCCGCCAGCAGCCGCGTGCACTGGCGGCTGTCGATGTCCGACCTGGGCGAAATGATGTTCCTGCCGCCGCTGGCGCGCGCGCTGCGCAGCGAGGCCCCGGCCTGCCAGGTCAGCAACGTGGCGGTCGACGCCGCGCAGGTGAGCGCCGCGCTGCAGGCGCGCGAGATCGACCTGGCGATCGGCATCTTGCTGCCCGAGCACCGTGGCATTGCCAGCGAGCCCTTGTTCCACGAGCACTTCGTGGCCATCACCGGGCCCGACTGGCGCCCGGCCAGCGGTCGTGCCGGCAAGGGTCTGAGCACCCGGCAGCTGGCCAGCGCAGCGCTGGCGGTGGCAGCACCGACGGCGACCTTCCACGGCAGCGTCGAGCAGATGCTGACCCGCCTCAAGCTGAGCGACCGCACGGTGGTCCATGTGCGTCACTACGGCGCCTTGCCCGAGCTGGTGAGTTGCACCGACCTGCTGGCCATCGTGCCGCAGATGTTTGCCGACTCGCTGGCCAGCCGCTTTGCCGTGCGGGTGTGGGAGCTGCCCGGCCACGGGCCGCAATACGACGTGCGCATGATGTGGCACCGCGGCGCCAGCAACGATTCGGCCCAGGGCTGGCTGCGCGACCGGGTGCGGCGCATGTTCGCGCGCTCCGCGGCACCTGCGCCGCAGGCGCGCCGACGGGCACACGGCACGGCGTGACGCGGCGAGCTTGCCCCGTCAACCCCGCGGGTGGTGCTGGGCGTGCAACTGCCGCAGCCGCTCGCGCGCAACGTGGGTGTAGATGGTGGTGGTGCCGATGTCGGCATGCCCGAGCAGCAGTTGGACGGCGCGCAGGTCGGCGCCGTGGTTCAGCAAGTGGGTGGCGAAGGCATGGCGCAGCGTGTGCGGGGACAGCGGCGCCGTGATGCCGGTTGCGCTCGCATAACGTTTTACAAGTTTCCACACCATCTGCCGCGTCATGGCGCTGGCGCGGACGGTGACGAACAGGGCGTCGGCGCTGCGCCGGCCCAGCATCTGCGGCCGGCCGTCGGCCAGCCAGCGGCGCAGCCAGGCGTGGGCCTCTTCGCCAAAGGGCACCAGCCGCTCCTTCGAGCCCTTGCCCAGCACACGCACCACGCCTTCGTTCAGGCCCAGGTGAACGGTCTTCAGGCCGACCAGTTCGCTCACGCGCAGACCGCTGGCATACATCAGCTCGAACATCGCGCGGTCGCGCAGGCCGAGCGGCTTGTCGACCGCGGGCGCAGCCAGCAGGGCCTCGACCTGGCCCTCGGACAGGGACTTGGGCACGCGCAGCGGCTGGCGCGCGGTCAGCAGGCGCAGCGTCGGGTCGGCGCTGACGCGGTGCTCGCGCAGGGCCCAGCGAAAGTAGCGCTTGAAGACCGACAGCCGCCGGTTGGCAGTGCTGGCGCGGGTGTTCGCGTGGCGCTCGGTGATGTAGCCCAGCAGGTCGGCCTCAGCGCTGGCGTCAAGGGCCTTGCCCGCCTGTTCGGCCAGCCAGTCGGCGTACAGCGTCAGGTCGCGCTTGTAGGCGGCCAGCGTCAACGGCGCCAGACCGTCCTCGATCCACAACGCGTCGGCGAAGCGGTCGATCGCGGCCTGGCTGTCGGGCAGCATGGCCGCTCGATCAGTCGAGCTTGAGCTTCTGGCTGGAAACGACCTTCTTGTAGACCTCCAACTCGGCCTTCATCTGCTCGGCAAACTGCTCGGGCGTGTTGCCGATGATCAGCGAGCCGGTGTCTTCGATGCGCTTGCGGACGGTGGCGTCCTCGAGCGCCTTCTTCACCGCGCCAGCCACCTTGTTGACCACCTCGCGCGGCGTGCCCTTGGGCGCCAGCACCCCGTAGTAGGCCATCCGGTTGACGGGATCGAGCCCCACTTCCTTGAAGGTGGGCACGTTCGGCAGCACCGCCAGGCGCTGCGGCGCAGCCACCACGATGGGTATCAGGCGGCCGTCCTTGATGAAAGGCAGCGCCGACGGCAGGTTGTCGAAGATCACCGGCACCTGCCCGGCCACCACGTCGTTCAGCGCAGGACCCGCGCCGCGGTAGGGGATGTGGGTCATGAAGACACCGGCCAGGCTCTTGTAGAGCTCGGTCTGCAGGTGGCCGATGCCGCCGGTGCCCGAACTCGCGTAGCTGTGCCTGCCGGGATTCATCTTCAGCTCGGCGACGAAACCCTTGTAGTCCCGCGCGGGAAACGACGGATGGACCGCGATCACGTTCGGCGTGGCTGCAATGTTGATCACCGGTACCATGTCCAGCGCCGGGTCGTAGCCGATCTTCGGATTGATCGCGGGGTTGGCCGCGGTGGTCGATACCGTGGCCATGCCCAGCACATGGCCATCGGGCGTGGCCTTGATCATCTCCAGCGCACCGATCGAGCCGCCGCCACCAGCCTTGTTCTCGACCAGCACCTGCTGCCCGAGCGACGCGCCCATCTTCTCGCTGACGATGCGGGCCACGATGTCGGTCGTGCCGCCGGGCGCGAACGGCACGATCAGGCGCACCGGCTTGACGGGATAGGCCTGGGCCAGGGCGCCGCCGCTGACCACACTGACCGCGAGCACAGCGGCGCCGGTCACGAGCAGGCCAAGGTTTCTACGCTTCATCGACGGTCTCCGGGCGAGTCGCAGGATAGGAAACGATCATTGTCGACCCTCTATGACACCGGCCCGCCCAGCAGGCCGGTCTTCAGTTCGGGGTCGGCCGGTTTGGCGCCGATGAAGATGCGCAGCAGCGCGGCGTAGAAGTCGTCGCCCGGGACGACGTTGCCGCGGCGCCGGCCGTTGTGCGTGAACAGCAGGCCCTGGCCGGGCACGAAGTCGAGGTCGACCACATCGCCCTTGCGCACCTTGCCCAGCGCCGAGACGATGGCATCGAACTGCTGCATGCGGTCCTGCAGCGCCGGCAGGTCGGCGTCAGCCGTGTTGCGCTTGACGCCGCGGTCGAACGCCTTGACGAACTCCTGCGTCGACACTTCCTGCAGCATGCGCAGTTGCAGCCGCTTCGGGCCCGGCATGGCCAGCACCTGGTCGGCGGCGCCCGATTTGTGCATCAGGTAGAGGCCGGCGGCATAGCCCTTGAGCCAGGCCACCGCGCGCAAGCCCACGCCGTTGAGCACCAGTTCCTGCCCGCCGACTTGGGCCCGGGCGTCGAAGGTCTGACCTTCGGTCTGCACCTGGGCCCGGGCGGGACCGATCGCCAAGGCCGCCACGGCCAGCGAGTACAGCAGCAGTCGACGCAGCGTCATGTCACCTCCATCCGAAGCGCGCACGGCAGCGGGCGCAGCACATGCAACGCGGCGGGCCCTGCCGTCGCCGACACGGTGCATGCATGGGCGGGCATGGTGGCTTTGGGGCCGCTCCGGTGACGCGGTCGATGCTGATCGCGATGGCCGGTCTGCGATTGGCATTGGCATTGGGCATTGGCATTGGGATTGGCACCGATGGCCTTGAAGTTCGTCAACCCGGCTTGACGGCATGTTGATCCAGCGCCCAGTCGATGTGCTCGCGCACCAGCGCGTCGGCCGAGTCGCGCGCGACGCTCAGCGCGTGCTGCACATCGGCGTCGCGCCGGGCGCGCCCTGCATTGCCCAGCCCCACCGCCAGGTTGCGCCGCCAGCGCTGCCAGCCGATGCGGCGGATCGCGCTGCCCTCGGTCCGGCGCAGGAAGGTCGGCTCGTCCCAGGCCCAGAGCTGCAGCAGGCTGGCCGACCCGATCGGCTCACGGGGGTCGAAATCGGGCAGCACCGAGCGCTGCGCGAACTTGTTCCAGGGGCAGACCAGCTGGCAGTCGTCGCAGCCATGGATGCGGTTGCCGATCGCCGCGCGAAGCTCGATCGGGATCGGGCCGTCGTGCTCGATCGTCAGGTACGAAATGCAGCGCCGGGCATCGAGCCGGTACGGCGCCACGATGGCCCGCGTCGGGCAGACCTCGATGCAGGCGCTGCACTGGCCGCAATGAGCGCTGGTGGGCGCGCTGGCGGGCAGTGCCAGGTCGACGAACAGTTCGCCCAGGAAGAACATCGAACCCGCGTCGCGCTGCAGAGCCAGCGTGTGCTTGCCGCGCCAGGCCAGGCCGCTGCGTGTGGCCAGTTCCACCTCGAGGACCGGCGCCGAGTCGGTGAAGGCACGGTACCCCAGCGGCCCCACCTCGTCCAGCAGCCGGTCGGCCAGTTGCTGCAGCCGCGCACGCAGGACCTTGTGATAGTCGCGCCCGCGGGCATAGAGCGACACCTGGGCTCGCTGCGGGTCGCCCAGCGCCTTCCACTCGACGGCCTGCCAGCCCGCGGGCGTGGCGGCCGGCAGGTAGTCCAGGCGCACGCTGATCACGCTCACGGTGCCCGGCACCAACTCGGCCGGCCGCGCCCGCTTCAGGCCATGCGCAGCCATGTAGTGCATGCCGCCAGCAAAGCCCGCCGCCAGCCAGGCCAGCAGACCGGCTTCGGCGGTGGCGAGATCGACCCCGCTGATGCCGATCTGGGACAATCCCAGCTCATGCGCCCACCCCTGCAGCCGCTGCACGAGTTGCTGCCCGTCGATGTGATGCGAATGTCGCATGCGCCGATTCTAGAAAGCCGCACCTTCAGCTGGCCCGACGAGGCGGCGTGCGCGGGATTCGCGCGGGCGATGGCGGCCCACGACGCGCTCCACGACGCCACCATCGAACTGCTTGGCCCGTTGGGCGCGGGCAAGACGACCTTCGTTCGCCATCTGCTGCGCGCGCTGGGCGTGCAAGGGCGGATCAAGAGTCCGACCTATGCCGTGGTCGAGCCCTACACGCTGCCCGGGCCGCCGCCGCTCGAGGTCTCGCACTTTGATTTCTACCGCTTCGACGACCCCCGCGAGTGGGAGGACGCGGGCTTGCGCGACCTTTATGCTGCGCCCGGCCTGAAGCTGGTCGAGTGGCCGGAGAACGCCGCTGCGCTGCTGCCGGTGCCTGATCTGCAACTGCACATCGACCCGATCGACGAGCAGCAGCGCCTGGTGCGCGCCCAGGCCCGCAGCGCACGCGGCCGGGAGCTGTTGCGGTGACACCCCGCCGCCGCGCGCTGCAGCGGCTGGGCAGCCTGGCGCTGTTGCTCGGCGGCACCCAGCTGGCGCGGGGTGCGACCATCGTCGCCGTGCGCGTGTGGCCGGCCGAGTCCTACACGCGGGTCACGATCGAGAGCGACCAGGTGCTGGCGGCACGCCACTTTCTCACCGACGGCCCCTACCGCCTGGTGGTCGACATCGACGGCCTGGAACTTAGCGCCCAGCTGAAGAGCCTGGTCGGCAAGGTGCGGCGCGACGACCCGTACATCGCCGGTGTGCGCGTGGGCCAGTACCAGCCGCGCGTGGTGCGACTCGTGATCGACCTCAAGCAGCCGGTGGCACCGCAGCAGTTCATGCTGGCGCCGGTGGCAGCCTACCTGCACCGGCTGGTGTTCGACCTCTACCCGGTGCAGGAGGCCGACCCGCTGCTGGCCCTGCTGCGCGACAAACAGGGCGCCGAGCAGCAGGCCGTGCGCGACGTGCGCGACGCGCTGGGCGAGCTGATTGCCCAGGTCGACCGGCCGGCGACGCTGCCCGAGGCATCGCCGCCAGCCGCGTCGGCGCCGCTGGTGTTGCAGCCCGCGGCATCGACACCCCTGTCGACGGCCGCCCCGCACGCGAGCGCACCGATCACCGCGGCCGAACGCCAGCGCGTCGACCGCCTGGTCATCGTTGCCCTCGACCCCGGTCATGGCGGCGAGGACCCCGGCGCGATCGGTCCCACCGGCCTGCGTGAAAAGGACGTGGTGCTGTCGATCGCGCGCCAGTTGCGCGACCTGCTGAACGCCCAGCGCGGCATGCGTGTGATGCTGACGCGCGACGCCGACTACTTCGTGCCGCTGGTCGATCGCGTGCGCAAGGCGCGGCGGGTGCAGGCCGACCTGTTCGTGTCGCTGCACGCCGACGCCTTCTACAAACCCGAGGCCCGTGGCGCCAGCGTCTTCGCACTCAGCCACAAAGGCGCCAGCAGTGCAACCGCGCGCTGGATGGCCGAGCGCGAGAACGCCGCCGACGTGGTGGGCGGCGTCAACCTGCAGCTGGCCGACGCACAGGTCATGCGTACGCTGCTCGACATGAGCACAACCGCGCAGATCAAGGACAGCCTCAAACTCGGCCGCGAGGTGCTAGGCCGCATCGGCCGCGTCGGCACGCTGCACAAGACCGACGTCGAACAGGCCGGCTTCGCCGTGCTGAAGGCGCCCGACATCCCCAGCATCCTGGTCGAGACGGCCTTCATCTCCAACCCTGAAGAGGAAGAGAAGTTGCGCGACCGCGATTACCAGCGCCAGCTGGTGCAGGCCCTCGCGGCGGGCATCAAGCGCTACTTCGCGCGCAACCCGCCGCTGGCGCGCAATCGCCAGTTGTAGTCGCGCTGTCGTGCCCGTTCAGGCCTTGCCGCGCGCCGCCTGCCAGGCCATCAGCAGGCCGAACAGCAGCGGCTGGTGAACCATGTAGACGCTCAGACTCCAGCGCCCCAGCGTGGCCAGCGGTTCGGCCACGGCCGGCACTGCGCCGGTCAGCCAGCCGCGCCGCTGCGCCAGCACCCATTGCCCGGCCGCAAGGCCCGCCAGCAGCAGCCCGAACCAGGGCAGCAGCGGCACGTAGTCTTCGGTCATCGGCTTGCGCGTGACGAGGCCGATCCAGCTCAACCAGGGACTGTCGAACAGCGCATGCCGCCACAGTCGCGGCAGCAGCAGCAGCACGCCGGCGAGCAGCCACAACCAGCGCCGCAGCGGCGCCAGCAGCCGGGCGCCGACCAGCATCAGCGCCAGCGCGTGCAGCACGCCAAAGGCGATCCAGCTGTGCGCGAAGACCAGTGCCGAGCCAACGCTGACCAGCAGCGCACAGCCCGCCACTTGCGCCCAGCGGCGCCAGAAGCGCGACCAGCCTTGCGCGGCGTCCAGTGCCACCGCCTGGCCGAAGCCGGCACAGAACAGGAACAGGCCCAGGATCGCACTGCGGTTGGCGACCCAGAGCGGATCGCTGTTCGGAAGCTGCCGCGGCTGCAGCAGCCCGAAGTGGTTGAGGTCGAAGCCGACGTGATAAGCCACCATCCACACGATGGCCAACCCGCGCAGCGCGTCCAGGCGGTCAAAGCGGTCGCTGCGCGTCATTCCACCTTTTCGTAGACATCGCTGAAGAGCAAGAAGGCAGCGTGCAGGCACGCCAGGCCAGCAGCGCCGGCAGCCCGCGGGCGGCCGCGGTGGGCCAGCGCGAGCGGCACCGCCTGGCGCGCGCCGGCCTGCGCCTCCGGGTCGCTCACTCGAGGCGGCCGCCGGTCTGCGCCAGCTTGACCAGGCCGGCTGCCGGCTCGAAGCGCGGCCCGACCGTTGCAGCCAGTTCACGCGCCCGGGCGACGAAGGCTTTGCTGCCGATCGCATTGATGAACTGCAGCGCCCCACCGTGGAAGGGCGCGAAACCCCAGCCGAAGATCGAGCCGATGTTGCCGTCGGCCACCGACCGCAGCACGCCTTCGTCCAGGCAGCGTGCCGCTTCGTTGGCCTGGGCGAACAGCAGGCGGTCGATCAGCTCGCGCTGTGCGGGCTGTTGCGCGGCCACCGGATAGAGCCTGGCGAGGTCGGGCCACAGGCGTTTGCCCTTGCCGTCCGTGCCCTGGCCCCAGTCATAGAAGCCCTTGCCGACTTTCTTGCCGATGCGGCCGGCCTCGCACATCTGGCGCACCACGCTCGCAGCGGGATGCTCGGGCATCGAGCGGCCTTCGGCGGCGAGGTCCTTGCGGGTCTGTTCGGCCACCTGCAGGCTCAGGCTCGAGGACACCTCGTCCTGCAACGCCAGCGGCGGCATCGGCATGCCGGCCTGCAGGCCGGCGACCTCGATGCTGCGCGGGTGCACGCCCTCCGCGAGCATCGCCAGGCCTTCCATCACGTAGCTGCCGAACACGCGGCTGGTGTAGAAGCCGCGGCTGTCGTTGACGACGATCGGCGTCTTGCCGATCTGCTGCACGTAGTCGAAGCCGCGGGCCAGCGTTTGGTCGCTGGTGTCCTTGCCGACGATGATCTCGACCAGCGCCATCTTGTCGACCGGGCTGAAGAAGTGCAGCCCGATGAAGTGCGCCGGGCGGGTGCTGGCCTTGGCCAGGCCGGTGATGGGCAGGGTCGACGTGTTGGACGCGAAGACGGCCGTCTCGGCCAGCTGCGCCTCGGCGCGCCGGGTCACGTCGGCCTTGATCGCGCGGTCCTCGAACACGGCCTCGATCACCAGCTCGCAACCCTGCAGCAGCGCGAAGTCAGTCCCGGCGCTGATCCGGGCCAGCAAGGCATCGCGCTGGTCGGCGCTGCTGCGCCCCTTCTTGACCGCCCGGTCGAGCAGGCCGCGCGCATGGCCCAGCCCCTTGTCGGCCAGATCCTGTGTGGTGTCGAGCAGCACCACCTCGATGCCGACCTTGGCCGACACGTAGGCGATGCCCGCGCCCATCATGCCGGCGCCCAGGATGCCGAGCTTCGTGACCTTCGACGCGGCGACGCCTTGCGGTCGCGATGCACCCTTCTTGATCGCATTGAGCTGATACCACAGCGTGTTGATGATGTTCTTCGACTCTGGCGACAGCACGCAGGCGGCGAAGTACCGGCTCTCGACCACGCAGGCCGAGTCGAAGTCGAGCAGGCAGCCCTCGAACACGCTGCTCATGATGTGCGTGACGGCGGGGTAGTTGCCCCAGGTCTTGCTCGACGCGATCGACGGGCCGATGGCCAGCACCTGCAGCACCGCCGGCGAGCGCGAATCGCCGCCGGGGATCTTGAACCTCGGCTGGTCCCAGGGCTGCCTGGCCTTCGGGTTGGCCACGATCCAGGCGCCGGCCTTGGCCATCAGGTCGTCGCGATCGTTGGCCAGCTGCGTGACCAGGCTCATCGCCAGCGCCTGGGCTGGCGCGATGTCGTTGCCTTCGGCCAGGATCTGCAGGCCCTGCTGGATGCCCACCAGGCGTGGAATGCGCACCGTGCCGCCGCCGCCGGGCAGCAGGCCGAGCTTGACCTCGGGCTGGCCGAGCTTCAGGCGCACGTCGTCGATCACGATGCGCGCGTGGCAGCCCAGTGCGAGCTCGAGCCCGCCGCCCAGCGCATGGCCATTGATCGCGGCCACCACCGGCTTGCCTTGCAGTTCGAGCTGGCGCAGCACGCGTTTCATCGCCATCGAGCCTTCGAAGGGCTCTTCGGCGGTGGTCCAGGTCGACATCCGGTCGAGGTCGCCGCCGGCGCAGAAGTCCGACTTGCCCGACCTGAGGATCAGGCCCTTGACGCCGGCTTCGGCCAGCCGTGGGAGGGCCGCGGCAATGCCTTCCACCAGCGCGTCGCCGACCACGTTCATCGGCCGGCCGGGCAGGTCCATCGTGGCGACCAGGATGCCGTCGTCGCCCAGTGTCAGTTGCACAGCTTCAGTCATGATCAGACCCGCTCGATGATCGTTGCGATGCCCATGCCACCACCCACGCACAGCGTGGCCAGGCCGGTCGACAGGTTGCGGCGCTCCAGCTCGTCGAGCAGCGTGCCCAGGATGATGCAGCCGGTGGCGCCCAGTGGATGCCCCATCGCGATCGAGCCGCCGTTGACGTTGACGCGGTCCATCTCCAGGCCGAGGTCGCGCGCGGTCTTCATCGGCACCACGGCAAAGGCCTCGTTGACCTCGACCAGGTCGATGTCCCTGGCTTGCATGCCGGCCTTGGCCAGCGCCTTGCGGCAGGCCGGCGTCGGACCGGTCAGCATGATGGTGGGCTCCGACCCGATGACCGCCGCCGCGCAGATGCGTGCGCGCGGCGTCAGTCCCGCCTTGCGGCCGGCTTCGGCATTGCCCACCAGCATCAGCGCGGCGCCGTCGACGATGCCCGACGAGTTGCCCGCGTGGTGCATGTGCTCGATGCGCTCGACCGTCGTGTACTTGCGCAGCGCGGTGGCGTCGAATCCCATCTGGCCGATCATCGCGAAGCTCGCGTCGAGCCTGGCCAGCGCCTCCATCGACGCGTTGGCGCGGATGGTCTCGTCCTCGGCCAGCAACAGCAGCCCCGCAATGTCCCGTACCGGCACGATGGATTTCGCGAAGCGCCCTTCGGCGCGTGCCGCGGCCGCGCGCTGGTGCGAGCGCAGCGCGAAGGCGTCGACGTCGGCGCGCTGCCAGCCTTCCAGCGTGGCGATCAGGTCGGCGCCCACGCCCTGCGGCACGAAGCCGGTCTTCTGGTTGATCCGCGGGTCCATCACCCAGGCGCCGCCGTCGCTGCCCATCGGCCAGCGGCTCATGCTTTCCACGCCGCCGGCAACCACCAGGTCTTC
Organism: Rubrivivax sp.; assembly: GCA_031408155.1. Lineage (GTDB taxonomy): Bacteria > Pseudomonadota > Gammaproteobacteria > Burkholderiales > Burkholderiaceae_C > Rubrivivax. Next base: position 1,193 of record JANOJJ010000108.1, on the reverse strand, counting down.
CCAGCCGCTCATGACCTTGGCCGCTGCCAGGTTGACCGACTCCAGCCCGCTGGCGCAGAAGCGGCTGTGCGTCACGCCGGGCACGCTCTGCGCCCATTCGGCGTCGAGCACCGCGGTGCGCGCGATGTCGGCGCCCTGCTCGCCCACCGGCGTCACGCAGCCCAGCACCAGATCGTCGACCAGCGCGGTGTCGAGCGCGTTGCGCTACTGCAGCGCCTGCAGCACCGTGCGCAGCAGCCACACCGGCGTGGCCTGGTGCAGGCTGCCGTCCTTCTTGCCCTTGCCGCGCGGCGTGCGCACGTGGTCGTAGATGTAGGCAGTGCTCATGGGTGCAAGCTCACTTGATCAGGAAGTTCAGCATGAAGTCGGCAAAGCGGCCATAGGGCGGGCCAATGAACTTCATCGCCGACACGGGCGCAGCGCGATTCGCGGGCGCCACTCGCGCGCGCCAGCTTCACGACCAGCGCCCCACCCTTCTCCGGCGCGCGCTGCGCCAGCTCGTCGAGAAAGGCCTCGACCGACGACAGGTCGGCGAACCGGTGCAGCCGTTCGGTATTGGCGCGCAATTCGGAAGCCGTCTGCGGGCCGCGCAGCAGCAGGCTTGCCAGCAGCGCGACCGACGCCGAAGGCAGGGCCATCACGCGGGCCAGGTTGTGCTCGTAGCGCGTCACCCGCGAGCCGCTCGCCTCGAAGGCCAGGCTCAGCGACTTGAGCGCATCCACACTCGCCTGCACCTCGGCCTCGGTCGCCGCAAGCACCGGGTCGCGCGCGGTCTTCTGATTGCAGCCCAGGGTCAGCGAGTTGATCGACAGCGGATAGCTGTCGGGCACGGTGTGCGCCTTCTCGACCAGCACGCCGAGCACGCGGCCTTCCAGCATCGACAGCGCACGGACCGCCGCCATGCCTCAGACGCCGGAGCCGTCGTCGGCCTGGATCACCGCGCCATTGATGAAGTGGCTCTGGTTCGAGCACAACATCATCAGCACCACGTCCAGGTCGGCCGGCGCGCCGATGCGCTTGCGCGGCAGCATGTCGATCAGCCGCTTGCCGGCGTCGGTCTGCCAGTGCTGGTGGTTGATCTCGGTATCGATGTAGCCGGGGCAGATGGCATTCACATTGATGCCGTACCGGCCCCACTCGAGCGCCATCGCGCGCGTCATGTGGATCACCGCCGCCTTGCTCATGGCGTACAC
>JANOJJ010000086.1:0-27423 GCA_031408155.1 Rubrivivax sp. | reverse complement strand
GGACGCCGTGGCGTTGGAGCGCGCCACTTCAATCGTGACCGGGTCCTGCAGGTAGCTGGACGCCAGGCGCTTGATCTCCGGTGAAAAAGTGGCTGAAAACAGCAGCGTGATGCGTTTTTTGGGCAGGTAGCTCAAGATGCGCTGCAAATCGGGCAAAAAGCCGATGTCCAGCATGCGGTCGGCTTCGTCCAGCACCACGTATTCGACCTGGTTGAGCACCGCGTTCTTGGCCTCGATGTGGTCGAGCAAGCGCCCCGGTGTGGCGATCAGCACCTCGACACCCGCCTTCAGCTGCAGCGTCTGCGGCTTCATGTCGATGCCGCCGAAGACCACGGTCGAGCGCAACTGAGTGAACCTGGCGTAGTTCTTGACGTTGGCGGCAACCTGGTCGGCCAGTTCGCGGGTCGGAGTCAGTACCAGCGCGCGCACCGGATGGCGCGCAGGCGACATGCTGGCCGACTCATGACGCAACATCCTTTGCAGCAGCGGCAATGCGAAGGCGGCGGTCTTGCCGGTGCCGGTCTGGGCTGCGCCCATCACGTCGCGGCCGGCCAGCACCAACGGAATCGCTTTGGCCTGAATGGGCGTCATCGACTCATAGCCGGATTCGGCAACGGCGCGCAACAACTTGGGGTCGAGAGCCAGGCTGTCAAAACGAGCAACGGGAGCGGCGGAGGTGGAAGGTTCGTTCACCCGTCGATTATCGTGCAGCGCACCAATCAGCGCTTACTGGCAGTGACCCGCGTCACAAGCAAAGCCTGATTTGGCAATCGACAATGCAGGGTGTGGCGGTGTCGGGAGCGGCCGGCTGAGTTGCTTGCTCGCAACAGTTCACCCGCCTGAATGAAACGCCGAAGCAATTTCACACCGCATGGGGCCCAGACTTCGTGAACGATGCACTGCTGCGGCGCACCACCCTGGCGGCTCCGAGGCCGCGATAGCTGCACTTCGGGCCTGCTCTAGAATCCAGGAAGACATGGCTTTGACAACAGAAAAGGCTCTTGAGCCTTCGATAGCCAGGAGAAGTCGCTCCAAGCGCTCGACCGTCGACGAATTGCTCGCTCCCTGGGAGGAGTTTCGACGTGTCATTCCCCTGGTTTCGCTCAAATCGCTGCTCCAGCGCCCGCATCCTTCGGTTCCGAAGGTGGCGGTGCTGATGTGCACGATGCAGGGCCAGCATTTCCTGGCCGAGCAGCTCAACTCGATTGCCACGCAGACCCATCCGCGTTGGGCGATCTGGGCCTCGGACGATGGCTCCGACGACCATACGCATGCGATCCTCGAGTATTACCAGTCGCACTGGGGCGAAGACCGTATCTCGATCCACGCTGGCCCGGCCGAAGGCTCGACCGCCAACTTCCTTTATCTGACGTGCCGCGCCGACATCGACGCGGACTACTTTGCCTACGCCGATCAGGATGACGTCTGGGAGTCGGACAAGCTCGAACGAGCGGTCAACTGGCTGAAGACGGCGCCTGACGGCGTGCCTGCGCTGTACGGCTCACGGACCCTGCTGGTCGATGCTCGCAACCAGCACATCGGTTACTCGCATCTGTTCGACCGTGCGCCCAGCTTTCGCAATGCACTGGTGCAAAGCATCGCCGGCGGCAACACGATGGTGTTCAACCAGGCAGCACGAGACCTGCTGCGCCGGGCCGGCGAAAACGTCGAGGCTGTGACGCACGACTGGTGGGCCTACATGCTGATCACCGGCTGTGGCGGGCAAGTGCACTACGACCCCTACCCGACAGTGCGCTACCGGCAGCACGACGCCAACCAGTTCGGCTCCAACATCGATCTGGTGGCGCAGTTCAGGCGCGCGAGGTTGCTGCTGCAGGGGCGTTTTCGCGGCTGGGTCGATGCCAACCTGCGGGCCTTGCAGCGCGTGCGGCACTTGATGACGCCAGACAACCAGCGCGTCCTCGACGACTTCGTCACTGCCCGCCAGCGCCATCTTGGACCACGCCTTCTGGGCTTGCATCGCAGCGGTGTCTTCCGGCAAACCCGCATGGGCAACTTGGGCATTCTCGCGGCCGCGCTTATCAACCGTCTATGACGTGCGCCGGGCCTGGGCACACCGGACTTGAAGTCCTCAGTCCAGTGCCCGACCGTGCCATGACGACTGCGGCGGTTGTCGTGGCCTATCGATCCGTAGCGGACCTAGAACCGATCCTCACGACCCTGCAACGCAGTGTTGCCCGGGTCATGCTGGTCGACAACTGCGAGTCGGGCAACGCCACACTCGCCGAGACATCGATCAGGCTGGGCGTGGGCTACCTGCACGCCGCCAATCGCGGCGGGCTGGCTGGAGCCTACAACCGCGCCTTGTCAGTGCTCCGACAACAAGTGCCGGCCCTCGAACAGTTGGTGTTTCTTGATCAGGACTCCGACCCTACGGCGCTGCGGGCCCTGCTCAACGACGTCGACACCGTCCAGGCGCTGGCTGATCAAGGCACTGCAGCGGTGTCTCCCACTTACCGCGACCGAGCCACCGGCATGCGGGGAAAGTACCTGCGGTTGGGCCGCTGGTCACTGCGTTTTCATCCACGCGAGTTCACCGGACTGCGGCCGGTCGCCTTCCTGATCAATTCGATGTCGGTGTGGCGCCTGGCGGCCTTGCAGCGAATCGGCCCCTTCAACGAGGCGCTGGGAATCGACCACGTCGACACCGAGTACTGCCTGCGCGCCCGGCGAGAAGGGTACTCGTTGTTCGTCAACGGTTCCTTCGAGTTCGCGCACTCAATCGGCCAGCGGCGCAAGTACCGCTTCCTCGGCATGCAGTTGCAGGCAGGTGGACATCTGCCGGACCGCAGATTCCTGATCGGCCGCAACACGGTCTGGCTCGCGCGCCGGTGGTGGTGGCGAGAACCGGCGTTCGCGGCGTTGTGCATTGCGCGAGTGGCCTACGAGGCGATAGGCATCCTGATCGCCGAGGACCAGGTTGCGGCCAAACTGAAGGCACTTGCCCGGGGGTCGGTCAAGGGTCTGTTCGGGCGCCTGCACCCGGCCGCTGGCCCTTGACATCGAACGGCGGTTCCGGCGACCCGGCACGGCGTGCGCTGGCTGCTGCCGTGGCGGCGGGAGCCTGGTTGACCTACGCACCTCTGGGCTTCAACTACCTGGCCTGGGTGACCTGTGTCGGTCTGGCCGTTTGCCAACTGCAACGGGATCGGGAATGGCCCCTGCTGCGCGCTCTGCCCGCCCTGTCCAACCTCGTTGCGCTGTTTGCCTGGCTGGCGTTGACGGCGCTGTGGTCTCCAGCCGGATGGTCACGGATCGGCACCCATCTGTGGATGTATGCACTGCCGTTGCTGATCTGTCCGCTGATTGCCGCCTGTCCGCCCTTCGCCGCGCGCAGGGCCTTGATGCATTTCGTGGTCGCCTCAGCCGTCGTCGGCGCGCTCTGCGCGCTGCACGCCACCGGCCGGTTGCCGCCATCCGCTCTTTGGGCCAGAGCGGTCGACGCCGAGGGCAACCAGCGCATCGTCACGTCAATTTTGCTGGCCATCGGCGCAGCGCTCGGAGCCTGGTTCGCAACCCAATCCGATGCCCCCACGAGTCGAGCCTGGTGGCTGCTTGCGGCCGGGTTGGCAGCGCTCGGGCTGGCCAGTCAGGACCGGCGCACGGGCATGCTGGCCCTTCCGTTGATGCTGGTGGCCTGGGCCATTTGCGCAAAGGGCCGGACCGGTTTGCGCCTCAGTCTGGTACTGCTCGTTGCTGCAGGCTCGGTGGCTGTGCTGTCGAACTCGGATGGCGTGCGCGCGCGTTTTGCGGAGGGCGTGGCCGAGTTTCAGGCCTACCGTTCCTCGGACGAGGTTGCCACCAGTTGGGGCCAGCGCCTGCGCATGATCGAGCGCACGGCGGAGATGGTTGCCGAGCGTCCAGTGCTGGGCCACGGCCTGGGCAGCTGGCGCGACCTCTGGCGCCAGCGCGTCAGCGCCGGCACGGCCTTGGCGGAACACAGCACGCCTCATAACGAGTACCTCTTGCTGGCTGTGCAGGGAGGCCTGCCTGCAGCCCTGCTGCTGCTCGCCTGGTTGGCCCTGCTGGTGATCGAATCGGCACGCGCCGGGCCGCCCGGCAGGCCTGCCTTGATGGTGTGGTTGACGCTGGCCGTGGCGGGCCTGTTCAACGTCGTGTTGCGTGATGCGAAGTTCGCACTGCCGCTGCTGCTGCTTGCCGGCCTGGCCACGTCTTTGCTTCGGGACGGCCGGTCGACCGAAGCCACCCGCTGACGTAACTGCGGACAGCCGAGGACGCGGCGTCCCGGGCCAGGCCGGGCTGCTCTCTGGCTGGCGCGGTGACACACCTGGCCGGTTGGCCCGGTGACAAGCGGCAAAACTTCATATAGGATTGTGGAATGCCGGCTTCATCCACGACGCGTTCAGTGCGGGTCCGCCTTCAGACCGATCCAGAGCAGACCGAGCGCTTGCGCCTGTTGCAGGCCGAGTTCGCGCAGGCCTGCAATGCGCTCGCTCCCCTGGTCCAGAACACCTCCTGCTGGAACCGGGTGGCCCTGCATCACATGGCTTACCGGCAGTTGCGACAGCAGTTTCCCGGACTGGGCTCGCAGATGGTCTGCAATGCGATCTACTCGGTTTCGCTGACCTGCCGCCGCGTGTTCCAGGACCGCGCCAGTCCGTTCAATCTGCAACGCCTGGCCGGTCGTCCCTTGCCCTTGCTCAGGTTCTCGCCATCGTCGCCGGTCTACTTCGACCGCCACACGCTGAGCGTCAAGGACGGCCAGGCCTCGATGTACACCCTGGACGGCAGGATGCGTTTCAAGATGCAGTTGGGGCCAGTCGATGACCAGCGCTTTCGGACCGAGAAGCTGCGCGAAATCGTTCTCCTTCGGCAGGGCGAGCATTTCCAGCTGATGTTCAGCTTCGGCGTAGCCGCGGCAGCGGCAGAGCCGACCGATCCTTTGCCCGCTCGCCTGAGCGCTCGCGTCAAGTCGGCGCCCGATGATCGACCGCCGCCGTCGGCATCCGGCAGCGACGGACCAGCGCGAGCGCCGGGACGACTTCCGCCTTACGTGGTCGTGATCAAGGCGCCCAAGGCGGGCCGCCAGGACGCCCTCGCCAGCGCGACTGCCGCGTCGCCGCTGAACCCGCTTCTCGCCGCCGCCCCGGACCGAGGCCTGCCCTTTGTGCCTGACGCACCGCTCCAGCCATGAACCCTCCACGCCCCCCTGCGGCTGCCCGCGCCAAGACCAGGAGTTCGCCCTTGCGGACCCTGATCGCCGAGCAGCGGCCCTCTTTCGTGCAGGCTGTGCGCCTGAGCCTGGTCATCTCGGTGCTGACACTGGTGCCCACCTGGTACATGTTCGAGGTCTATGGGCGAGTGTTGAACAGCCGCAACCACGAGACCCTGGCCTGGCTCGTGATCGCGGCGCTGGGCCTGTACACCGTGCTCGAGCTGATCGAAGTTGCTCGCTCGCGCATCCTCTTCAGGGCAGCATCCGCGGTCAGCGAGAAGCTCACGCCGCGCGTGTTCGACACCTGCTTCGTCGCCAAGCTGCAAAAGCTGCCCGGCGGCAACGCCCAGGCCCTGACTGACGTGAGAACCGTGGTCGACTTCCTGCCGTCGTCTGCGGTGACCGGCCTGATGGACCTGCCCACGGCGGTGCTGTGCCTGTCCTTGCTCTTTGCGATAAACCTGTGGGTGGGTCTGGCGGCCAGCATCGGCGCCTTGCTGCAGGCAAGCCTGGGTCTGTACCAGGATCGGCGCATCTCGGTGCTGCTGGCCGAAGCCTCGCAGGCCCAGGTCGAGGCACAGGTCCGGGCTACCGGCACCCTGGGCAATGCTCAGGTGGTTGAATCGATGGGCATGGAAGGCGCCATGTTCAAACGCTGGATCGCCAGCCAGCGCCGCTTCCTGACGCTGCAGTCAGTGGCGTCGGACCGAGCCGGCGCGGCCAACGCGGCGACCCGTCTGGTGCAGACCATGCAGGGCTCGATGCTGATGGGCCTGGCGTGTTGGGCAGCGCTCGACAACACGCTGTCGGGTGGCGCCTCGATGATCATCGTCGCGTCGATCCTGGGCAGCCGCGCGCTGGCCCCGATGGCGCAATTGGTCGGTCAGTGGCGCCAGATCGGCAGCTTTCGCAGTGCCTGGTTGCGCCTGAATACCTTGCTCGAGCTGGTGGACGTACCGGAGCCGGGCATGCCCTTGCCTGCACCCAACGGGCTGCTGACCGTGAACAACGCGCTGGCCACCCCGCCGGGGGCTCGGGCACCGGTGCTCAAAGGAGTCAGCTTCGGCGTCCGACCGGGCGAGGTGCTGGTGGTGATCGGACCGTCGGCGGCCGGCAAGTCCACCTTGGCGCGCGTGCTCGTCGGCGTGTGGCCGACCCAGGCCGGCAGCGTTCGGCTCGACGGTGCCGATGTCCACAGCTGGCACAAATCGCAGCTCGGGCGCCACATCGGCTACATGCCGCAGGGCGTGGAACTGTTCGACGGCACCGTCGCCGAGAACATCGCGCGCTTCGGCAAGGTCGAACTGGAGCGGGTGCGTGCAGCCACCGACGAAGTCGGCATCACGGCCTTCATCGAGGCGCTGCCGGAAGGTTTCGATACCGCCATCGGTGAGGACGGCGCCATGCTCTCCGGCGGCCAGCGGCAGCGCATCGCCTTGGCACGTGCCGTCTATGGCATGCCTCGACTGCTGGTGCTGGACGAACCGAACGCCAGCCTGGACGAAGCCGGCGAGAACGACCTGCTGGCGCTGATCAAGCGGCTCAAGGCGCGCGGAGCGACCGTGGTCGTGATCACGCACCGCGGCAAGCTGATCGGTGCCGCCGACAAACTGGTCGTTCTCGTGGATGGCGCCGTGGCCATGTCGGGCCCGCGCGACGAAGTCCTCGCTGCGATGCAGGCGGCCAACGAACAGGCGCGCAGCAAGATGCAGGCTGCTGGCGCAAACAAGCCCAAGCCCCAGGGCCCGACACCGGGCCTTCCCGCACTGATCGCCGGAGGTGGCGCGTGAACGTCCTGGCCGCAACCACCGCGCCCGCTGTTGTGGTGCCGACCCCTCGCCCTGCCGCGATCCATGTCAGCACCGTCGCCCGCGTGCTGTGGACCTTCAGGACCGAAATCGCCTGGGTCTTCGTGTTCAGCATGTTCCTGAACCTGCTGATGCTGACCCCGACGGTGTACATGTTGCAGGTGTTCGACCGCGTGATGAGCAGCGGCAACCTGTCGACACTGCTGGCGGTGAGCGTCATCGCGATGGTGCTGCTGGTCCTGATGTCGTTTTCCGAGTGGTTGCGATCACGCCTGCTGGTACGCGCAGGCGGGCGCTTCGACCAGGCCATGAATCAACGGGTCTTTGCGTCCATGTTCCGCGAGCAGCTCAGCGCCAGGCGCCGCGACTCCATGCGGCCCATCACCGACCTCAACTTCCTGCGCCAGTTCTTGACCGGAACCGGGGCGCTCGCTGTCTTCGATACGCCGTGGACCCTGGTCTACATCGGCGTGCTGTTCCTGATGCATCCCTGGCTGGGCTGGGCAGCAGCGCTGTTCTGCGTGATCCAGTTGCTGCTGGCGGTGGGGGTGCATCGCGTGAGCTCCCGCCGTCTGAAGGCGACGCAGGATCTCTCGATCGAGGCCTCGCAGGTCCTTCAGGCCAAGCTGCGCAACGCCGAGACGGTTGAAGCGATGGGCATGCGCTCTGACCTGCGCCGCCAGTGGCTGGGTGCGCATGATCGACAGATGGTCAGCCATGACGGCGCGCAGGAGATTCAGCGTCGCGTCCAGGCCCTGATGAAGTGGGTGCAATACACCCAACAGGGGCTGATCCTGGCCCTGGGCGCATTGCTCGCCATCGACGGCACGATCAGCGCCGGCGCCATGATCGCGAGCAATGCGCTGATGGGCAATGCACTCAGGCCGATCGGTGTGATCGTCCAGGCCTGGTCGCAGTTCGTCGAGGCACGCCAGGCAACGCTTCGACTCGACGGCCTGCTGAACAAGCATCCAGACGAAGCGGCCGAGCCGCCCGCGCAGTCCGTCAAGGGTCAGATCAGCTTGCGCGACCTGGTGGCGACTGCGCCGCAGCGCAAGCTGCCCATCCTGCAGGGCCTGAATGCCGATTTCGTAGCCGGCGAGGTGGTGGCCATCGTCGGTCCGTCGGGCGCCGGCAAGTCCACGCTGGCGCGCTGCCTGCTGGGCATCTGGCCCGACACCAGCGGCGCCGTGCTGCTGGACGGGCACGATGTGCGCGACTGGCCACGCGAACAACTCGGGCCCCACATCGGCTACCTGCCGCAGGACATCGAACTCTTCGAGGGCACGATCGCCGAGAACATCGCGCGCTTCAGCAACGCGTCTCCGAGCACCATCATCGAGGCCGCCACCCGGGTCGGCATCCACGACATGGTGCTGCGACTGCCGGACGGCTACGACACGACCATCGGCGAAGCCGGCAGTCTGTTGTCGGGCGGGCAGCGTCAACGCCTGGGGCTGGCGCGCGCGATCCTGGGCAGTCCTTCGATCGTGGTGCTCGACGAGCCCAATGCCAACCTCGATGACGCCGGCGAAGGCGCCCTGGTGCGTGTGCTGCTCGACATGAAGCGCAAGGGCACCACCGTCTTCATGGTCGTCCACCAGCCGCAGGTGCTGGTTACTGCAGATCGCGTGCTGATGATGGAAAACGGACGCATCAGCAAGCTCGCCAAGGTGGTGCTCGCCCCGCCTGCACCCGCCGTTACCTCCCAGATTGAAAGCCCATGACCACAGCCAGCCCCTCTGCAGGCAGCCCGCTCGCATCGCCTGCCGCCAACGGCGTCAGTGACGTCGAAGCGTTCGCCAGCATCACCGACACGCGCGGCCCGATCCGACTCGGGTTCTGGGTCCTGATCGTCGGCTTCGGCCTGGTGTTGGCATGGGCCGCCTGGGCGCCGCTCGACGAAGGCGTGTCCGCCAGCGCCGTGGTCTCGGTCGAAACCCGGCGCAAGACCATTCAGCATGTTCAGGGCGGCGTGATCAAGGAGGTGCTCGCGCGCGAAGGTGCGACTGTCAAGGCCGGCGAGGTGCTGATCGTGCTGGACGACACCGCGGGCCGGGCCATGTACCAGGCGAGCCGGCAGAACTACCTGTCGCAGCGGGCACAGGAGTCGCGCTTGCTGGCTGAAATCGCCGGTGCTGGCAGCATCGCCTTCCATCCCGACCTGCTGGACCCGAAGGACCCGCTGGCCAAGCAGCACCTGATGGTGCAGCAGCAGCTGTTCACGGCCCGCCGTGCTGCCCATGCCGCCGATATGTCCGCCATCGAGCAGGCGATCCTTGGTACCGAATCGCAGCTCGCCGGCGTACGGCAGATGTTGCCGAACCGCCGCGCCCAGCAGTCGTTGCAGGCGCAGCAGGTGGTCGGCGTCAGGACGCTGGCCGACGAGGGCTTCGCGCCACGCAATCAGGCCCTGCAGCTCGAACAGGCCCAGGCCGAGTTGCGCACCTCGCTGGCTGACCTGGAAGCGACCCAGGCCCGCCTGCAGGCCAGCGCGGCCGAAGCACGCCAGCGCATGGCCCAGCGCCGCCAGGAGTATCTGAAGGAGTTGTCGGTCGAACTCGCCAACGTGCGCCGGGAGGTGCAGGCGAATGACGAGAAGATGGGCGCGGTGAAGCAGGAACTCGAACGCATGCAGATCCGCACGCCCGTCGCCGGCCAGGTGATCGGACTGGCGATTGCCGGCGAGGGCGGTGTGGTGCAGGCCGGCCAGCGACTGATGGACGTGTTGCCACAAGGCGAGTCGCTGCGCCTGGATGTGAAGGTACCGCCGCATGTGATCGACCGGGTCTCGCTGGGCGAGCCGGTCGAGGTTCGGTTCGCAACCTTCGCCGACTCGCCCAAACTGGTGGTGCACGGCAAGTTGGTGTCACTGTCCGGCGACGCCGTCTCCGAGACCATGGGCAATGCGGTCAGCAGCTACTACCTGGCCCGGGTCGAGATCACACCCGAGGGCCTGAAGTCCCTGGGCACGCGGACGATCCAGCCCGGCATGCCGGCCGAGGTGCTGATCAAGACCGGCGCACGGCCGTTGCTGACCTACCTGCTGCACCCGCTGCTCAAGCGCGTGTCGGCCTCGATGACCGAGCAATGAGCATGAACCGACGTTTCGGACTCGCGCGCTCGAGTCGACTGCTTTGCGCCAGGCCCCGCGCCCGAGGCTGCCGGTCGGGCATCGCTGGCCGTGTCACGCCCTGGCTGCTGGTCGCTCTGGGCTGCCTGACCGCGCTGTCTGCGCAGGCGCAGAGCGCCCTATCCGTTGCCGCGCAGACGCCGCCAGCGGCAGTGGTCAAGCTCGACGACAGGTCTGGTTCGACCTTGACGCTGACCCAGGCCTTCCAGGCGGCCCTCAACCACGACGCAGTCTTTCGCGCCGCCGGGCACGATGCAGAATTTGCCCGCCTGGGCGTGCCGGTGGCCCGGGCGTCGCTGCTGCCGTCACTCAACCTGACAGCGTCCAGCACCACTGTGCAGGGTTCGCGGCGCTTCCCTAACAACACCAATCAAGAGGTGCGCGTGCGGCTGGACTACGAAGCGCCCCAGGCTGCCTTGCAGCTTCGCATGCCGATCTTCAACTGGCAGGCCCTGAAGAGCTACAAGATCTCGCAGGTCGAGTCCGAGGTCGCCGAGCTGACCTTGTCGGTGCAGTCGCTCGAGCTTCTCGACCGTGTCGCCGAGGCGTACATCCGCGCCCTCATGGCCGAAGCGGCTCGCACCGCGGCCGAGGGCCAGATCCGTTCGATCGAACTGCAGCTGACCCAGTCCGCACAGCGATTGCAGCGCGGCGAAGGCACCCGCGTGCAGTTGGTGCAGGTGCAGGCGTCGCTGGACCTCGCGCGGGCGCGCAAGGTCGAAGCCGATGACGTGGTCGACCTGGCAGCACGCCAGTTGCAGCGCGTGACCGGGCTGCGCGACGTGTCGCTGCAGCGCCTTTCGACGGCGCAGGCAACGTCACCACCGGACGAGCGGCTGGGCGACTGGATCGGCACGGCGGTACGCCAGAGCGCCACGTTGCGAGCTCGGGAGCGCGCGGTCGACCTGGCCAAGCTCGTGCTGTCGCGGCAGTACGCCGGCCACCTTCCCAGGTTGGACTTCGTGGCGAGCTTGTCGCGCAGCGAGAACGACTCGATCAGCACCCTCGGTCAGACCACCACCCAGCGTTCGGTGGCTCTGCAGTTCAGCCTGCCGCTGTACAGCGGTGGCGGCGTCGATGCCGGCATCCGGCAGGCGGTGGCCCGCCAGTCGCGTGCCGACGAAGAGTTGCGCGAGGAGCGTGAAGCGCTCGAGCTGGATGTCCAGCGCTACTTCCAGGCCGCACACAACGGGTCCAAGACCGTCGCCGCCTATCAGCAGGCGGTGGCCTCGGCTGAATTGGCCTGGCAGGGGGCGCGGCGCGCAATCGAGATGGGGCTCGGCACGACCAGTGAGGTGGCACAGACGCAGGCCGCCTACTTCAGCGCCCTGCGCGACCTGGCCCAGGCCCGCTCCGACCAGCTGATGGCACGCGTGCGCCTGCTGGCACGCGCCGGCATGCCGGCCGCCGAGATAACCGCCGACATTGACGGCATGCTGGCGCTCATGCCGCCAGCAGCCGCAACAAAATGAAGAACATGACCTTGACAAGCAAGTCGACCCGCAGCCCGCTCCTGGTCGCGCTGGCCGTTACGCTGGCCGTTGTGGCCGCATTGAGCATCGCCGGCTGCGGCGGTGGCCGCAGTGGTGCGTCGGTGTCGACGCTGTCGGCATCCAACGTCCGCTACAACAACACGATGACCGTCACCGTCAACGGCGCCGGCCTGGCCGACCCCGAGCTCTTCATGACGGTGGACGGGCCTTGCAGCAACGTCACCCGGCTGCCGAACCCGGCGGACTTCCAGACCCAGTTCAGCTGCCGGGTGGACGGCGTGGGTGAGCTGAAACCGGCCGTGCGACTGGCCAATGGCGACGAACTGGCCCGCCTGCGGGTCGACGTGCCACTGCCGCAGGTGACGTTGAACACGCGCCGCGGAACGGTGACCGGGACCCTGGTTGTCGAACTCGACCCCGTCGCTGCCCCGCTGAGCACGAAGAACTTTCTCGACTACGTGTCAGCCGGCCTGTATCGCAACACCATCTTCCACCGCGTGATCAAGGACCAGTTGATCCAGGGCGGTGGCTTCACTACCGGCCCGACCGCGGTGGAGGGGTTGCGCGCACCGATCGTGCTCGAGTCGAACAACGGGCTGAAGAACCTGCGCGGCAGCATCGCGATGGCGCGCGGCGTGTTGTTCGATTCAGCCACGTCGCAGTTCTACTTCAACCTCGCCGACAACACCGCCTTCGACTTCGTCGATGCCCAAAATCCAGGCTACGCCGTGTTCGGCCGGCTGCTGTCGGGGCTGGACGTGATGGACGCGATCGGCAATGTCGAGATCGCCGATGCCGGCACCGGATCCTTCCTCAACCTGCCGGCGCTGGACGTCGTGATCACGCTGGCGCAGCAGACTCGTTGAAGCCTGGGTTGGCTCGGTCGCCGCGACTACCCATCGTCATGACATTCGCTTCCCACCAGGCCGAACTGCTCTCGCCCGCCCAATGGCCGCTGGTCGAGGCGCTGTTCAAGCAGGTCTTCGGCCACGCGCTGCCGCGTGAGTTGACGCAGTGGAAGTACGCCCCCGGACGCGGATTGTCGATCGGCGTGCTGGCCGACCATTCGTCGCCGACCCCTCGCCTGGCCGCGCACTGCGGGCTCATGTTGCGCGACCTGTCGGCATTCGGTGAACCGGTCCGAGCCGCGCAGTTGACCGATCTGATGGTCGCACCGCAGGACCGCGGCCGCCTGCTGCGCATGGGTTCGCCCTTCGCCAAGGTGGTCGGTCACGCGCTGGCGCAACTCGGGTCGGCGACCAACCCGGGCAACCCCGATCGCCTGACCTTCGGATTTCCGAGCGCTCGGGCGATGCGCCTGGCCGAACGACTCGGGCTCGTGCGCGAGATCGATCAGGTGCACGAGGTGTGTTGGACCCCGGCCCCGGGCCCCCTGCCGCAGGCGGTCGAGACCGCCGACCGGGCCATCGCCGGCATCGTCGACCACCTGTGGTCGCTGATGCGGCAAGACCTCGCCGATGCGTTGATCGGCGTTCGCGACGCAAACTACTTTCTCGGCCGCTACCTCCATCACCCAACCCGCAAGTACCAGTTGCACCTCGTGCGTTCGAGTCAGGGTTCGCCGCTGGCCGTGTTCGCGCTGCGCCGGGACGAGAACCGGGTCGAGTTGTCGGACTGGGTGGCACCGTTGGCCACCATCCCGGACATGCTGAGCGCAGCGCGCGCGGTCAGCTGGGCCGAGTCGGGCACGACGCTGACCAGCTGGATAACGCAAGGCTTTGTTGAACGGCTGGCTGTCGATGCCGCGAGCCACGGGCCGACCGAATTCCGCATCATCTGTCGGGGCGACCTGCCTGCCGCGCTGTGGCAGCGGCACCACCACCGCTGGTGGCTGACGCCGGGCGACACCGACTATCGCTAGCCGCGCAGGTCGCACGGTAGCTGAGCTGCAGACCCCGGCAGGCCTCGGCTCGACCAGGGTCTGCATGGGGCGTCAGCGAGGCCGGGCCGCCAGTCCGGCCTCAGCGGCAGGCCGCGGTCCAGCGGCTCTCGTCCTGCCTGCAGGCCATCAAGGTTTGGGCAGCACAGGACCGAAGGTCTGCCGCGTCGGAGCGGAACTGCGCGTCGCAGACAGCGCCTTGCCTGCCGAGCTGAAGCCCGTACCCGGCGTGAAGATGACCTCGTCCAGCCAGCCGGCATCGCTCAAGCGGACGACAGAGCTGTCCTTGCGGTAGGTCCAGCCCAGCTCATGCGGACCTTCAGGCACGAACCAGGTCTGCTGCTGCCAGCCCGAGTCGCCACTGATGCCGGCTTGCTCCCAGCCGTCGAAGATCAACAGGAGGAAGTCAAAGTTGGCCTCCGACGACACTCTCCAGCGGAAGGTCAGCAGACCCGGGCCGGTCACGGTGGTCCGCACGGACGTGGCCTGCGAATGATCGATCACTCCGCTCTGCAAGGCCGACCCGCCGACGACCCAGGTGCCGCTTTGCGCCGCCCAGACATTGTTGCCGTCGGTAACCCAGGGCAGCGACGGGCTTTCGACCGCGCTGCCGAGCGCGGAGTCCGTCCTGAAGATCGCCACCGCCGACTTGGCCGATGTCATGCTGACCGTGCAGACCGGGTTGGTCCCGGTGCAGGCCCCGGACCAGGCGACGAACGCCCAGCCGGGCATGGGCGTCGCCTGCAGGTTGACGCTGCCGCCGGACGGGAAGGACACATTGCACAGTGTCGGCAGGAATGAGGCTGGGCGGGGCGGGTTGCAGTCGATGCCCGCGGGGGTGCTGGTCACACCACCCAGGCCGTAGCGGTACACGCTCAGCCTGGACTGCGCTGGCACGTCGTTGTCGATGATGCTCACCGTGGTCATGATCGGCGAGCCCAGCACCAGGCTGACCGGGGCGCTGAGCGAGACCGTAAAGGTTTCGTTGCCGTCGGCGGCAGTGTCGTTGGTGATCGGCACGCTGATGTTCATGCTGCCGATACCGGCGGCGAAAGCCAGGGTGCCGCTGCGCGCCGTGTAGTCGGACCCGGCCGTGGCCGTGCCGTTGGCCGTGGCGAAGGCCACGCTCGCCGTGCCGGTGGTGCTTGACCGAATCACCGGAATGACGATGCTGGCCGTGCCTTCGCTGACGCTGTAGCTGGCGGCACCAAAGGCAACGGTGGCCGGCACGTCGTTGTCGACGATGGTCACCGTGGTGGTGGCGATGGCACCCAGCAACATGTCGACCGGGGACGGGAAGCCGAGCGCGACGGTGAAGGTCTCGTTGCCCTCGAAAGCAGTGTCGTTGGTGATCGGCACCGTGATGTTCGCGCTGCTGACACCGGCGCCAAAGGACAAGCTGCCGCGGCGCTCGTTTTAGTAGGTCAGTGCTGTGGCCGTGCCCTGGGCGGTGGCATAGGCGACGCTCGCCGTGCCGGTGGTTCTGGAGCGGGTCACCGGAATGACGATGCTGCCCCCTCCTTCGCCGACGCTGTAGGTCGCCGCGCCTATCGACACGGTATAGGGGGGCAAATCGTCGTCGATGATGGTCACCGTGGTGGTGGGTCTGGGACCGGGCGACACGCCGACCAGGGAGCTGAGCGCAAGGGTGAAGGTCTCGTTGCCCTCGATGGCGGTGTCATTGGAGATGGCTACCTGGAGATTCAAGGTACCGACACCGGCGTCGAAGGTCGGGCAGGCGGAGCCTCCACCGTAGTCGAGTCCGGACGTGGCCGTGCCGTCGGCGGTGGCGACACAGAAGCTCGCCGTTCCGATCGTGCTGGTACGAATGATCGGAATAGAGATCGAGGGCGCGCCTTCGCTGACGCTGTAGGCAGCGGCGCCGAACGACAAGGTCGGGGCGTCGTTGTCGACGATGGTCACCGTGGTGAGCGAGGGTTCACCCAGCGACAGGTTGACCGGCGTGTCGAGTGAGACGGTGAACGTCTCGTTGCCCTCGACGGCCGTATCGTTGGTGATCGGAATGCTGATGTTCGCGCTGCCGCCACCGGCGGCGAAGGACACGGTGCCGGAGCGCGCCGTGTAGTCGGTGCCGGCGGTGGCCGTGCCGTTGGCCGTGGCGTAATGGACGCTCGCCGCGCCGGTGGTGCTGGACCGGGTCACTGCAATGAGGATGCTGGCGGTGCCTTCAGTGACCGAGTAGGTGGCAGCGCCGAAGCGCACGGTGGGAAGGCCGGGGGCGCCTGCCAGCGACGCGACCAGATCCAGCCGCCGCTTGGCGATGCCGTTGCGCGGGTCCGTCAGCTGCGGCCCGAGCTTGAGCTTGGTGACAAGCGCAGCAACGGTATCGGCAGGGAAGGCAGCCCGCAGCACGGCGGCCGCGCCGGCCACATGGGGTGATGCCTGCGACGTACCGCCCTGCGTCAGGCCCGCGGCGTCGATCAAAGCGCCCGGCGCCAGCATGCCCAGGAAGGACGCACTGTTCGAGAAGCAGGTCACCTGGTTGGTCGAGGTGGAAAAATCCGTGCAGTTGCTCCAAAAAAGATCGCCCAACGATGCGTCGTACAGGGCACCAACCGACAACACGTTGGTATAGGCAGCGGGGCTTGCCAGCGAGTCGGTAAAGCCGTCGTTGCCTGAAGCTGCAACCACGACGATGCCGGCGTTGACCGCAGCCTGGATGGCGACGCCCCATGAATCGGTAGGCGACACCGGGCTGAAGTTCCGGCCACCGCCGAGACTCATGTTGATGGCGGCAATGTTGTGGACGGCCTTGTTGGTGACGCACCAGTTGATGGCGCTGATGATGTCGGTCGTGAACGCGCTGTCACCGGTGAAGACATCCAGCGCCGCAATCCTGGCGCCCGGCGCCACGCCGAGCACGATCCCGGCCACGTTGGTGCCATGTCCGTCGTCGTCGAGCGATCCGTCGCTGGGCGCAAAGTCCTGCGCCGCCACGACCTTGCAACTGCCGCCCGGGGCGCTGCACGATCCAAAGGCGGATCGGGTGTAGTCGACACCGCTGTCCAGCACCGCTACCGTCCTGCCGGTGCCGATGTGGCCAGCCACGCCCGGGTCGTTTCGCCGGATCAAGGGCAGGCTCTGGACCAACGAGCGATAGGAGACCCGGTTCTCGTCGATCGACAGGACCTTGGCGTGGCTGCTCAGTCGCGCCAACGCGGCGGCCGAGTGAACGCGAAGGTGCAGGATCGGCAGCGCGGAATACTCGGTCACGACTTCCAGATCGGAGTCGACGACCGCGCCCTTGACCGCGAGCTTCAGGCTGTCCAGCAAGACCTGCCGGGTGGCCAGGCGCTGGCCGTACTCGGCCTGCGAGGCCAGGTGCAAGGGTATGGCCGCGGCGGCGCGCGCGATCTCCGAGCTGCGCTCCTGCGCATCGTCCAACAGCACCAGCACGTCGACCGCCCGATTGGCGGCAGCGGCCGAACTGACCGCGAGCGGAACCTGCAGCGCAGGCTGAGCCCAGAGCGCAGACGACAGCGCGGCCAGCACGATGGCAATGGTCGAGCGCAACAGGCGCCAAGAGCGGTCATCACCGGCCATTGACAAATGCTTCATAGGGGCCCCTTCCTATGGTGTCCTTGCCTCAGGTATAGATCTCATTTGAGCCAGCGCAAGCGCCGCCGAGATGTCCGGCAAGTCTAGTCAACCACTTCCAGACGTTCCAGTCGCAACGGCGCGTCTGCTACATCACATTGGGGATGGCGTCGCAACGAAACGAATCGGTGGGCATCGCGATACGGGGTGGACGAGTCCTCCAACGGCGCCTAGTGCGGCCCCAATGGAACGTAAGCGCCGGTCGAGGCCCGGAGGTCGATCAGCATTGCAGGGTCCCCTGTCACACGCGCCCGCAGGATGACCGCCCGTCAGGGTTAACACCAACAGATTGCCCAATCACGTCAAAGACTTGTCGCGCTCCGAGCGTCAGCGATTCACGGATTGAGATTAAAGTCTGCGCGGCAATACTCGAACGGGACGCGAACTGATCAGACCTTCTCCAGCATGACGATATCGACTTGCGGACTCCGGACGGATGCGAGTGAATGCTGACCCTTAGTCATCGTTATCGAGCCGAGATCGACGGAGTTCGCGGTTTGGCGATTCTGGCGGTCCTTGTTTATCATTATTTTCCCGGTCTTTTACCTGGCGGCTTTGCGGGCGTCGACGTGTTCTTCGTCGTGTCTGGCTACCTGGTCGGTGCGCAGGTGGTCATCGCTCGACAGAGTGGGACATTCAGCTGGGCGGATTTCCTCGCGAGGCGGGCCCGCCGGCTTTTTCCGGCGTTGTCTCTGGTGATTGGAGTGTGCCTTGCAGCGGGTGGTCTGTTTCTTTTTCCTGGAGAATTCCTCAAGCTCGGTCAGGAAGCCTGGCAAGGCGCCGGATTCATTGCGAATTTCGGATATCTAGGGCATGTCGGGTATTTTCAGGCGACCCAAGGGTCTCAGATCCTGCTCCACCTGTGGTCGCTGGCGGTGGAGGAACAGTTTTATGTTTTCTGGCCGGCGATCCTGTTGTTGGGTTCTATCCTGCGTCTGAGTGCGGGCGTGAGTCTGTTGATTGTGTGGATTATTTCGTTCGCTCTGTGTCTGCTTACGACGAGCGAACACCCACAGCTTGCATTCTATTTACCCCATACCAGGATTTGGGAATTTCTCGCAGGAACAGGGTTGGCATTGCGAAGCGAACTGATCGCGGGACGACTGTCTGCAAAGGGCAAGGAAATAATTTCCTGGGTGGGTCTGATCGTCATGATTGGAGCCCTGTTCCTGCTCAACAACAGCATGACCTGGCCCGGCGCCTGGGCAGCATGGCCGGTCGCTGGTGCTGTTCTAAGCTTGACCGCAGGCGGTGCCAGTCGACTGAATCGCAGCCTCTTGGGCAGTCGTGCATTGTCGGGATTGGGACGGATTAGTTATTCCCTCTACCTCTGGCATTGGCCCGTCATCGTGTTTGCCAGAGAATTGCTGGGTGAACCGCTCAGCCTGTGGATCAAATTCTGTCTGGCGGTGTTTGCGCTCATCCTGGCCATTCTGACGACCCGGTGGATCGAGCGGCCAATGCGATATGGTGGAGGCGTGAAGACGCTGAGAGTCAAGTCACTGGGAGCGACTGCGGCACTGTTTCTGGTTGCGCTGGCGGCGGCCGGCGTGGTTGCCACTGACGGTGTCGCTGGACGTTATTCAACTGAGGTTTCGGCGGCATCGCTGTTCGACTATAAATATCTCGAAAAATACCGCGAAGGAAGCTGTTTCATTGCTCGCGTGGAACATTATAATCGTGCGCTGGATTTTTCACCTGCATGCATCGAAGGGGATCAGGCGGCACCGCTGGTGGTTCTGTGGGGAGACTCTCACGCCGCACATTTGTATCCGGCACTGGCAGCAGTGGTGCGGGCGCGGGCACAGCGTTTGGCGCAGTTTACGGTTTCAACCTGCCCGCCCGTGATTGATTATCATCAAGCGTGGTGCGACCGGGTGAACAGGATTACCGCTGAAAGAATCAGTGCCCTGAGGGCAGATACTGTTATTTTAGCCGCCAATTGGTCACTTTACGGGGATAGCGGACTGCCTGAACGAACGGTGGCCTTGTTGCGTGCGCAAGGTGTGCGGCGGATCGTTCTGGTGGGGTCGGTTCCCTTATGGCCACGTCCGCTTCCGAAGATAGTTCGAGATACCCTGTTGGCGCGACCCGGCGCGGCAGTGCCAGCACGCTTGCGACCAGACGGACTCAAGGAGTCAAGAATTGTTGACGAGAAGATTTCTGCACTGGCGATGCGACTCGGAACGGAATTCGTTTCACCACTGGCGCGCTTGTGCGATGAGTCAGGTTGCATGGTCCACACCGGTAATGGTATTTCATCGCTGGTGGCTTGGGATTATGGCCATTTGACGTCAGAAGGGTCGCGGGTACTGATTGGTTCCGGCGAACTGTTCTTGGGCCGGTGGCCACTTCAATGATTTCGCCAGCGTAGAGCTTCGCCAACTGGCCTCGAGCCGAGCGGCAGTCTTGCCGATCCCGATCCCGATCCCGATCAAGCGCACGCTACAGTCTGGTCCGGGCATGGGCCGACTGGCAGGGCGGTGCTTCCTTGCTAGGCAGGCCAGACTGGGCCAGCCCGGCCATCGACAGAGCGTCCTGTCGGCCGACTCGCGCCGTCGTCTCGTGAGGTGAGCATCGATGTTTCGCTGGCAGTTCATTCCGGAGCCCGAGCTGGTGCCGTATCGCCCCGTCGATGCGCTGCCTGCGGCGGGGCTCGTGGTGCTGGCCCCTCATCCCGATGATGAAGTGTTCGGTTGCGGCGGCACGGTGGCCCGCGCCTGCGACCAGCGGTGCCCGGTCACGATCGTGATTGCCACCGATGGCGGCAAGGGCGGCGACCCTGTCGTTCGACAGGCCGAGAGCCGCCGGGCAGTCGTGGCGCTGGCCGCTTCGGGGCCGGTCCCCAGCCTGCACTTCTGGGGCTACGCGGACCGCGAACTGACGCCGGATGCGTCCCTGGTCAGCCGCATCCGCGACCTGGTGCGTCTATGTGGGCCGCAGTGGCTGCTGGCTCCTTCTCCGTTCGAGGTGCACCCCGACCACCGTGCCATGTGCCTGGCGGCGATCGACGCCGCGCGCGAACTCGCAGTCGAACTGGGCTTCTTCGAGATCGGCCAGCCCCTGATGGCCAACCGCTTTGTCGACATCACTGGCGTGATGGCGCGCAAACGGGCTGCGATGGCCTGTTTTGAGTCGCAGTTCGCGGGCCAGCGCTACGACCAGCAGGTCGAGGCCATGAACCGGGTTCGCTCCTACACCCTTGGCCCGACGGTCGACTTTGCCGAAGCCTTGTGGTTTCCACCGGCCGGCGGCGCGGTCGGTGTGCAAGCGGTGTTTGCCGATGCGGCGCGTCGACTGGCGTTGCGCATGGGGCTCGACACCGGCGCCGCCTGAGCCGCTCCGGTCACCCCATCCCGCGACAAAGCGGCAGCGAGTCACTGCCGACGGGGCCGAGACGCGCGTACAGGCGCGCGCCGGGCATGGCCGACACCACCTCGACCGGCCAACCCACGGCTGGCCCCTGACCGATGCGGCCGATCGACGGGCTGAAGAGGTCGGTCGGACTGATCTCGAGCGACCAGCCCTGCTGCCACGCTTCGGGCACCACCCAGTCCCCGCCGCACCACGACGGCCAGTCCGGTTGCGGCTCGGCAGCCACCGATGCACGTTCGGCGGCCCGCAACAGCCATCGGCTGCGCGCGAAGTGGCGCTCGAAGTACAGCGGCCTGGCCTGCTCCATCAGGTCGTGCTTGTAGGCGCTGAGGTGCCACAGATGCAGCGCGCCTGCCGCAGGCACCACGGCCAGCCGCCAGCCCCGCTTGCGCAGTCGCATGCAGAGATCAGAGTCCTCGAAGTACATGAAGAACGCGGGGTCGAAGAGGCCGAGTTGCTGGTCGATGCAGGCCCTGCGCAGCAGCAGGTTCGAGCCCGACAGCGCGCGCTGGCGCAGCGGCGGCTGGCCCGGCCTCGCACTCCATAGCCGGACCGTCTCGGCCCGGACCGCCCGGTCATAACGTCGGCGATGGTGACCTGAGTCGCGCACCTGCAGCCGCACCCAATGATCGATCGAGCCCGGCAGCCAGGCCGGTGAAAACAGCCATTGCTGTGGGCTGTCGAGATACTGCAGCGGTGCAACTGCCCCAAGGCGCTGGTCGGTTTCGAGCGCCTGCCGAAGCGCCGTCAGGCAGCCCGGCAAGACGCGCGCGTCCGGGTTCACCAGCCACACGAAGGCAGCCGGGGCGCGTTCAATGGCCAGGTTGCAGGCCTTGCCGAAACCGAGGTTGCGCGGTGCGACGACCAGATCGGCCGCTCGAGGCAAGGCCTGCTGCAGGCGCGCGACTTCATCGGCACTGTCGCTGTTGTCGACCACGACCACGCGAACGCCCGCGTCGTCGGCCAGGATGCTGTGTGCCGCCTGTGCCGTGTGCGCCGCCCCGTGGTGGTTGACGACGACCGCGGTGACTTCGCTGCTCAGGGTCGACTCCGCTCGGCCCGCACCAGGTAGGCGTAGACCTCGAGACTGGTCGGGTCGAGTTGCAGGCCGGGGCTGCCCCAGCGCTCCAGCCAGTGCGGCGGGCAGGGCACCCGGACTTCATGCCACAGACTCGGCTGCAGGCCCACGCGCTGCAGCATCTGCTCGATGGTGTTGCGCGTGAAGAAGCGCACATGGCTGTAGCAGTGGATGCCCACCGGCGCCCAATCCCAGCGCCCTTCGATCAGATCGGCCACCACCGAGGCATGGCCGACGTTGGGGATCGACAGCAACACGCTCCCGGCCGGCGACAGCAGCATGCAGGCCCGGCGCAGCGCCTGTTCGGGGTCGACAATATGTTCCAGCACGTCGAGAAAGCTCACGCAGTCGAAGCGCTGCTCGGTTTGCCAGTCCAGGAAGTTGCCGCTCCACACCGCGTCGACACCCGGGCGTGAGCGCGCGACCCTCGACGCGTCGGCGGTCAGTTCGACCAAGGTGGTGCGTAGCTGCGGGTGCGCGGCCTTGGCGGCGGCCAGAAAGGCACCTTCACCGCCACCCACATCGAGCAGGCTGGTCAGTCCTGCGGGTAGCAACGGAACCGCCTCGGCGCGGTCGGAGCCGAAGTAGTTGGCCGCGTCATGGGCCCAGGCACCGCTGACCTTGAAGACGCGGGCCTGGCCATCGCGTCGCCTGACCAGGCCCTGCAGCGTGCACAGTTCGACCGCGGCCTGGCCGTCGGCGCCGGCGTCGTGCAGGGACGGCGCATGCGCATCGACGAAGCGCTCCATGCCTCGCACGGTCGCGTACGACGGGGCCGGCATCGGTGCCGGCGCCGATGAGTCGCAGGCAAGCGCAACGTCGGCACCCTGCTCCAGCGCCAGCGCCAGGCGTTCGAGACAGCGCGACTCGAGCGTCAGCATGACGCCGCGCAACACCAGCACCGGGCCGCTCAGGTCGGGCGGCAGCACGTCGAGCGCTTCGCGCCAGCCCATCCCCACCAGTACCCGCGTGTCGGCACTCCATTGGCGCTGCAGCTCGCGCAAGGCGAAACGCGCGTCGTCGGCGCCGGCGTGTGACGGGCTCTGGATGACGACGACCGAAGGTCTCACGTGGGCTGCTCCTGGCATGGCTATCGCCGTTCAGCGGTCGTGCCGGCGCGGGGTCGGCAGGTCGGCGTGTCCGGCAACAGGTGTGCCGCCCACCATCGGCCAGGTTCCGCCATCAGCCATTTTCCCAGTCGACCGTAGGCCCGTTCGGCTGCCAGGTCTGCATCGGCGACGTCTTCGACCTCGGCATGCAGCGTCCAATGGCCCGGCCCGTCGCTGTGCAGACTCAGTGTGCCCAGACGGCTGCCGGTTCGGCTGGCCAGTCGATGCGCGCCCGCGGCCAGCAGGCGCTGCTGGCCGAGCCAGGGCACGCAAACGCCGCCCTGGCCTGGCTCGGGCGGCAGGTCGGCTACGACGATGACGATCTCGCCGCGTTCCAGCGCCCGGTAAAGCTGCCGCATCGAGCCACCCGACTCGCTGTGCAGCAGGCGGCCCCCGTTGAGCAGGCGTTCGGCGCCGCGGTACTTGCGGTCGAACAAGCTGCGCACACAGGGGTGTACCCGGGCATGCTCGTAGACACCTGAAACGGTCATCCACACCGGGCGGCTGGTGGCCATTCCCAGGCCTGCGCAGGCCAGAGTCGGGTTGTTGAAATGGGCCTGGATCAGCACCACCCCGTGGTCCGGGTGGCGCGCGAGTTCGCGCCGCGCCGGCCCGCTGTCGAGCCCGGCAAAGCGGCTCCATTCGCCACCGGCGATCCAGCAGGCTTCGAGCTCTTCCTCGACCCAGGTCTCATAGCGCGAGACGGCCCAGCTCGCCAGTTGCGCAGGCGTCGCGTCGGGGAACACCGAGCCCCAGGCGGCCTCGGTGCGCGCTCGGATGTAGCTCAGGCCGAGCGACAGCTCGACCCAGTCACGCCCGTGGCGCGCGGCCCATCGTCCGCGCAAGCGCGCGGCGGCATAGGCCCAGCGCGTGGGCAGCCGGCTTAGAGCGGGCATCAAACCGGCGTAGAGGAGGCCTTGCCTGCGCCAGCGGCGGGCTGCGTCTGCATCGGCCAACTCCCGTGGCGCGGCAACTCTCCAGTTCATCGAGGCTCCATGCCGAGCGCGCTGCCATGCTCGATCGTGTCCACCGCGGTGGTCACAGGCAATGCCGTTGGCCAGCGTGCCGCCAGCACCCGGGCGCTGCGGTTGAAGGCATCGACCTGGGCCTGCAATGCTGCTGCAGCCGTGTCGTCGTGCGCCTGCAGCGTCCGGGGCAGCGCCGAACGGTGTTCACACGGCGCGTCCAGCACCAGCGCAACCTGGCCTGCGGCCTCGGCCTGCAGGCACAGGTCGGTGCCGTAGAGGTGCCAACCGAGCTCGGGCGCGACGGCCAGTCCGCTGTCCCGGTGCACAGCGAGCAACAACTCGTCGAGTGAGCGGACCTGCTCGGTCTCGACCGGAGAATGCCCCAACCAGCGATCACGGTCGTATACATGGCCGACATGCGTTCCATTGGCGCGCACCCCATACACGCCCGCCGCCGCGAGCCGTGCGAATCGCCGCTCGGCGGCCTGCAGCGCCGACACGAACACCTCGTCCCAGCCTGGCGGCAGAAAGACGTCCTGGTGCAGCAGCACCAGCCACGGATGTCGGGCAAGCTCGCGGCCCCAGCGAAAACCCTCGCCGGCGCTGCCCATGCCCTGGGCGATGACGAGCTGGTGGCCATGCCCGGGCTGCAGGCAGGGCGAGGCCAGCAAGCAGTCGCGAGCTACCTGCGCCTGGTTGACGCAGCAGACAAAGCTCAACCGCGTCATATCGGGTGCGCTGCACGCCCCGGAGCGTCGTGCCAGTCGTGCGGCAGCGTGAACAAGCCCTGTTCCAGGCCGCGCTGGCTGACGCGGAGCGTGACGGCGCGCTCGACCTGCTCGTACACATGCAGCGCGCGCTCGCAGGCGAGGAAGACGCTCACATGGTAGTCACCGCGCAGCAGCGGCACCGTAGGCAGGTTCAACAGCGCACAGCCGAAACCTCGCTCGTCACGGGTGAAGGCAGGTCCGGTCTGGACGCTCAAGCCGCTCGACACGGTGATGCCGCTGAGGTGCCCGATGCCAAAGGCCACGGTCGGCGCAGGCAGCGTTGGGTCGCTGGCGAAGCACACGCGCAGGCTCACCGTCGTGCGGCCGCTGTGCACCGCGAGCTCGGTGCCGCTCTGACCATCGTCGGTCCAGCTCTCAATGCTGCGGATGCGCGCCGCTGCCGCGTGGGCAGCGACCGCTGCGCTCGGCGCGGGCTCGTCGGCTGAGCCGCTGGCCAGGGTCTTGCCGGTCTTGTCGGCCATCTCGGCGACGAGTGCGGTCTCGTAGCCGGCGGTCACCTTGGGCGCCGGCCCGTAATCGCGCATCTGCCCCCGATCGAGCCACAGCGCGCGGCTGCACAAAGCCTGCACGTGGTAGACGGAGTGAGAGCACAGCAGGATCGAGGCACCCCGCTCGCGCAACTGCATCACGCGTTCGAACGACTTGCGCGCAAAGGCGCCGTCACCGACCGACAGCGCTTCGTCGATGACCAGGATCTGCGGGTCGACGCTGGTGGCCACCGCGAACGCCAGCCGCACGAACATGCCGCTCGAATAAGTCTTTACCGGCTGCTGCACGAAGTCGCCGATGTCGGCGAAGGCCAGGATGCCGTCGATGCGGCTCTCGATCTCGGCGCGCGTCAGCCCGAGCAGCGCCGCGTTGAGGTAGACGTTCTCGATGCCCGAGAAGTCGGGGTTGAAACCCGCACCGAGCTCGAGCAGCGCTGCAACCCGCCCCTGCACGCGCAACCGGCCTTCACTCGGCGTGAGCGTGCCGCACACCATCTGCAGCAGGGTCGACTTGCCGGCTCCGTTGCGCCCGACGATGCCCAGCACTTCGCCGCGCGCGACCGTGAAGCTCACGTCGCGCACCGCCCAATGCCGTCGGCCATATGACCGACGGTGACCCCAGAGCAGATTTTTCAGCCGATCGCTCGGCCGCTCGAAGAGTTCGAACGACTTGCCCAGGCCGCGCGCCTCGATCAGCAAGTCGCCCGGCTTCGCGTCAGGACCGGACAGCGGTTCAGACGACATCGGCAAACCCCTTGCGAACGCGCTCGAACAGGGCCGCACCGAGCAAGGCCACGATCACGCACGCAGCGGCATGCAGCGACCAGGACCCCCAGTCGGGCCACAAGCCTTCGAACAGCGCGCGCCGGGTCTGGGTGATCGGCTCGGCCAGTGGATTCAAGGCCATCCAGGCCCGGGCGGCGTGCGGCAACGATTCGACCGGATAGAAGATGGGGCTCAGGAACATCAGCGCCGACATCGCAGGCGGCAGCACCTGGCCGACATCGGGCACGAAGGTGCCGGTGGCCGACAGGCTCCAGCTCAAGCCCAGGATCAGCGGCACGAGCGGCAACCAGATCAGCGGCAGCGCCAGGGTCGTCAACGGCAGGCCGGTGGGCGTCAGCAGCGTGCCCAGCACAATGAGACCGGCCGACACGACGAAGCCGACACCACTGCTGGCCACGCTCACCCAGGCCAGCAGTTCGAGCGGGAAGACAACCTTCTTGACCAGCTGGGGCTGCGACAGCACGAGCTGCGGCGCGCGGTTGATGCAATCGGCCGCGAACTGAAAGATCGCCAGGCCGACGAACAGCCGGAGCGCAAACCCGAGGTCGGAGTCGTCATGGCCCGGCGCCGGCCAGCGCACCCCCATGACCTGGCGAAACACCAGCGTCAGGATCAGCAACATCGCCAGCGGAGCGACCACCAGCCAGACCGCGCCGAGCAGGTTCTGCCGATACCTGGCCTGGACTTCGCGCTCGGTCAGCAACTGCAACAGCGAGGCATGGCGTGCCGGCAACAAGTAGGGCAGCAGCGCTGCCAAAGGCGAGAGTGAGCGCATGAGCCCGGTTGCCGACGGCTCAGGACAGCGTCGTCGGCCCGTTCGCCTGCGCCGGCTTGGGCAGGTTCTCGATCAGGGTCTTGGCGTAGACCTGGCGCGCCACGCTGACCATTGCAGCGTCCTGCTTGAGTTGCTTGAGCCGGGTGTCAGCAGCTTCGATGTTGCGCAGCATCTCCCTGGCGGTCTTGCCGAGGCTGGCCAACGGATACTCGCTGCCATTGATCTTGACGGTGTCGTTCATGGATGTCGATTCAGGGTACGGTAAAAGAAAAGCCCCCACGCTGTTGCCAGTGCGGGGGCCGTGCTGCAGGCACCCCTCGGGGATCCGAGGGGCGCTGGTGCTCAACTTCAGATGATGAAGGTTTCAGCCACGAAGTTGACTTCAGCCGAGTCGCCGAAGTCGGCCGTGCCGATCAGTTGCACGGTGTCAGCCGTGACCGGCGTGTCGTCGTCCACCGTGATCAGATCGATCGTGTAGAAGCCTTCGTTCGTGCTCGACTCGGTCATCCGGATGTACTGGTACGTCTTGTTGGCCGGAGCCGCCGTGCCGATCGTGAAGCCGTCGCCGACCACGTCGATCAGCGTCACGCCATTGACCACCACACCAGCCGGGCTGTACGAGCTGAAGTCGAGGAAGTCGAACCCGTCGCCCAGGCCGCCCGGGGAGACAACGGTCACCACCGTCGGCGTGCCGACGTTGGCAGCACCGACAGCACCCACGACGGTACCAACGATCGTGTTGGTGCCGACATCGAAGTCAGCATCGACAGCGATTGCGGTTGCGCCTTCGAGCTTGGCGGTGAACGTCACTTCATTGGGGGCTGTACGTACCACGTTCCAGTTGGCGAAGGTCGTGTCTTCGAGCCTGGACGCCAACGTGATGGCGCCGTCGCCTTCAGCGTAG
>JANOJJ010000060.1:0-13214 GCA_031408155.1 Rubrivivax sp. | reverse complement strand
GGCCGGCGATGGTCGAGCTGGGACGGCTCAACCAGGTCGACATGCTCTATACCGACCTGCCGCCGCCCGATCCATTTCCGGCGCTGCTGGCCGATGCCGGCGTCACCCTGGTGACCTGCATGGACAAGCCGCTCGTGATGAACAAGGCGACCTGGCGGCCGGACCGCTAACAGCAGACAGGGGTAGCGTGGACCGGGGCCGCCGGAGAGGGTCACTCTGTCAGCACCGATCCGGCGCTCGATCGTGCACCCCCGGACCCAGACTGCACCGGCAGTCCGCGCTCGTCAAAGAGACCATGGCCAAAGGTGCAGTTGTCCGCACCGATGGATGGCCGGGTTATGACGGACTGGCGAAGCTCGGCTACGAGCACGAAGCCGTTGTGCTCGATGGTGACCCAGACAAGACCCATGCACACCTGCCCATGATCCAGATCGATTTCTCCAAGTTCGAGGCATGGTTCTTGGGAACTCACCACGGCGTCAGCCAGCAGCACCTGCAGGCGTATCTGAATGAGTACGTCTTGCGCTTCAACCGGCGCTTCTAGCCGATGACGGCGTTCAATTCAGTGCTCGGCCTGGCTGTCCTCGCCGTGCCACCAACCGGCGAGCAGTTGTATTCCGGGATCCGGCTTCACCCGCGCGTGTGAAGGTCTGGCAAGCAACCGGACAGGCCCGTAACCAACCCTTCACGGCCGGCGCGCCATCAGCTCGCCGGCCAGGTTCTCGTACGCCTGCGCCGCGCGCAGCAGGGCTGCATCGCCTTGCGGGCGGCCAATCAGTTGCAGCCCCATCGGCCAGCGCCCGTTGGCGTGGAAGCCGGCCGGCAGGCTGATCGCCGGCAGCCCGGCGAAGGTGGCGTGGATCGTCACCTCCATCCAGCGGTGGTAGGTGTCCATCGTGCGGCCGGCCACGGTCGTGGGCCAATGCTCGCCGATCTGAAACGGCCACACCTGCGCCACCGGCAGCGCCAGCAGGTCAAAGCGTTCGAACAGGCCGAGCAGGTGAGCGTGAAAGGCGCTGCGCACGGTGGCCGCGTGCATGAAGTCGGTGATCGACAGGCGCTGCGCCTGGTCGTGTTCCCACAGGGCCTCGGGCTTGATCCGGTCGCGCGTGGCGCCGGGCTGGGCCAGCGCCGCGGCCACGCCGGGTGCAACCAGCGCGCGCCGCCACAGCAGCCACGCGCGCCAGACGGCTTCGGCGTCGAAGCCCAGCGGCGTAGGCTCGACGGTCGCCGCGCCGCTTTCGAAGCGCGACAGCGCCTGTTCGCATACGTTGAGCACGCCGTCTGCCATCGGCAGATGGCCGCCCAGGTCGGCCAGCCAGCCGATGCGCAGGCCGCGCGCGCTGGCGTCGGCAGGCGGCACGAAGCTGGGCTGGCCGTCGTTGATCGACAGCGGCACGCGCGGGTCGTGGCCGCTTTGGGTCTGCAGCAGCCGCGCCACGTCGCGCACGCTGCGGCCCATCGGCCCGTCGCTGCCGAGCTGGCTGACGAAGCGTTCCGGCTTCGGCCAGGCCGGCACCCGGCCTTGGCTGGGGCGCAGGCCGATGACGTGGTTCCAGCCCGCCGGGTTGCGCAGCGAGCCCATGAAGTCGGACCCGTCGGCCACCGGCAACAGCCGCAGCGCCAGCGCCACCGCGGCGCCGCCGCTGCTGCCGCCAGCGCTGACCGAGTCATCCCAGGCGTTGGGGGTGGGGCCGAACAGCGGGTTGTAGGTGTGCGAGCCGAGGCCGAATTCGGGCATGTTGGTCTTGCCGATCACGATGCAGCCGGCAGCCTTCATGCGCGCAACGAACAGGCTGTCAACGTCGGGCAGCAGGTCCTTCCAGATCGGCGAGCCCTGCGTGCTCGGGAATCCGGTTGCGTGCGCAGTGTCCTTGATCGCCTGCGGCACGCCGTGCAGCCAGCCCATCGAGTGGCCGCGTGCCAGCATCGTGTCGCGCTCGTCGGCCTGGCGCAGCAGCACGTCGTCGCCCGCCCGGTTGACGATCGCGTTGGCCTTCGGGTTGAGTGCGTCGATGCGCGCCAGATACGCCTGCATCACCTCGCGGCACGAGACCTGCCGGTCGTGGATGAGCTGGCTGAGGGCGTGGGCGTCGTGGGAGGTGATGTCCATCGTGGTTGCGCTTCAGTTGGTCGGGCTCGCCTTGCTGCAATCGCAGACGTCGACGCCGTTGTCGAGCACGACCTTCCAGCCGCCGGCGTCGTCGCGCCGCCAGGTGGAGAAGTAGCGCGCCACCACCTTGCCGTCGGGCAGGCTGACCGGGCCTTCGGAATAGGCCAGCCGGCCGCTGGACAGCACCTCGATGAGTTCGGGCTTCCAGCTGAACGGCGCGCCCGGGCTCTTGAAGAAACGCTCCCAGTGCGCCAGCACCGCAGCCTTGCCGCGCAAGGGCTTGCCACCGTTGATGAAGGTGGCGTCGTCGGCCACCCAGCCGGCAAAGGCCGTGAAGTCGCGTGCCGCCATGCTGGCGGCAAACGCGGTCTCGCTGAATCGCACCTGCTCGGCCAGCGCGGTCGGGTCGGGTGGTGGCGTGGCGCAACCCGACAGCGCCAGCGCGGCGGCCGTCAGGACGAGTCGGCGTCGCATCGGCTTCACGCGTCGAACGCCATGCCGGCGCGGCCGTGCGCCGCTTCCCACTGCGCCGCCACGCGCAGCAGCAGCGCGTCCTGTCCAAGCAGCGCCGACAGCATGGCGCCGATCGGCAGGCCGTTGGCCGACTGCCCCACCGGCAGCGAGATCGACGGCGCCCCGGTGGCATTGGCCAGCGGGCAGAACGGCGTGTAGCGCCACAACCCGTTGCGGCCTAAGCGGTAGTCGATGAAGTCGGGGTTGTTCATCGCGAAGCGGCCCAGCAGCGCCGGCGGCTCGGCCAGCGTGGGCGTCAGCAGCAGGTCGAAGCGCTGGTGGAACTCGGCCATGCGCCGCCCCAACCGGTGGAAAGCGTTGACCGCCGCGAGGTAGTCGGTGGCCTTGAACGCGCTGGCCGTCTGGTAGGCGCTCCAGACCACCGGTTCGACCTCGTCGGGCGATATCGGCCGTCCGCGCTTGCGTGCCAGCTCGTCGAGGAACAGCGCAGTGCCGGTGGCCACGCCCTGCATCACCGGGAATACCACGTCGTGGGTCGTGAAGTCGAGCGCGGCGTTGTCGACGTGATGACCCAGTTGCTGCAACTGGTCGGCGAAGGCCTGCACCGCCACGGCCACCTCGGGGTGCACCGGGTCGCCTTCGTAGAACCGGTTGACCATGCCGATGCGCAGCCCGCGTGGCGCATCGGCCAGCGCTGCGTGGCAGCTGGCGGGCAGCAGCGGCGCCGCATAGGGCGCGCCAGCGTCGCTGCCGGCGGTGGCGTCGAGCGCGCGCGCGCAGTCGCGCACGGTGCGCGTGAGCAGGTGGTCGGTGGCCAGGCCGCCCCAGCCTTCGCCGGCCAGCGGCCCGGTGGGCATCAGTCCGCGCGACGGCTTGAGGCCGATCAGCCCGCAGGCCGATGCCGGGATCCGAATCGATCCCGCGCCGTCGTTGCCGTGAGCGATGGTGACCATGCCACTGGCGGTGGCCGCACCGGCGCCGCCGCTCGACCCGCCGGCCGAATGCGCGCGGTTCCAGGGGTTTCGCGTCGGGCCGCCGTAGGCCACCGCTTCCGTGCTGGCGCTCATGCCCATCTCGGGGCTCGTGCTGCGGCCGAAAGGCACGAAGCCGGCGGCCAGGTAGCGCAGCGTCAGTGTGCCGTCCACCGGCCAGGGCTGCCCGTCGGGGAACAGACGCGAGCCCGCGCGCGACGGCAGCCCGCGGTGCGCCGTGGCCGGCCCCACGTCCTTCAACAGCAGCGGCACGCCGAAGAAAGGACGGGTCTGCAACAGCGCCGCGCGGTCGGCGTCGCTGCGACAGGCGACGAGTTCGGCGTCGAGCGTGGCGGCCTGCTGCAGACCGAGCTCGGGCGCCAGCAGGCACACGGCATTGAGCTGCGGGTCGATCGTCGCGACGTCGGCCAGCGTGCGCTGCAGCGCCTGCAAGGCTGTGCATTCGCCGCGCACGATGTGCGCGGCCAGCGCGCTGGCGTCAGCCGTGAACCAGGGGCGGGGCAGGGGGCAGGAGGTCATAGCGGGAGCGTCTTTTCCATGAACACCGACAACGGGTCGGGCCGGTACTCGGCAAAGGGCCCGCGGCGGGCGTAGCCGGCTGCGGCGTAGAAGGCCAGTGCTGCATGCTGGTGGATCCCGGTCTCGAGCCGCAAGGTGGTGCAGCCGCGCTCGCGGCCGGCGGCTTCCAGCAACGCCAGCAGGTCCTTGGCGCGGCCACCACCGCGCCAGGCGGGCAACAGGAACATCCGCTTGAGCTCGCCACTGCCGTTGCCAGCCAGCACCAGCGCGCCGCAGCCCACTGCCGCGCTGTTGGCACTGCGCATCACCGCGAACAGCACCTCGGGCCGCGTCAGCGCGGCGATGTCGATGCCGTGGTGGCTCGCGGGCGGGACCAGCGGCTTCTGGTAGGCGTCGAGCGCGTCGATCAGCTCGATCACATCGGGCTGGTCGGCGCACTCGAGCGCGACGGCGACCGGGCGCTCACTCATGTCGTGCGTCGGAGCGCGCGCTTCACGCCAACCGCGGCCGTTGCACCGGGCAGGCCGACTCGAAGGCTCGCGCCGCACGCAGCACCAGTGCGTCACCGAACATCGGGCCGACGATCTGCACGCCGATTGGCAGGCCGTCGGCGGTCAGCCCGCAGGGCACGCTGATGGCCGGTTGCTGGGTCAGGTTGAAGGGGTAGGAAAAGGGGGTCCAGCCGAGCATGGCCTGGGCGCTCATCGGGCCGTGGCCAGCCGGCCTGGCTTCGAACGCCGGCACCGACACCGACGGCGTGACCAGCAGATCCCAGCGCTGCATGAACTGGCGCATGTGCGAGCCCAGCGCGCCGCGCTGCAACTGCAGTTGCTGCACCTGCAGCGCAGTCAGGGCGCGGCCCAGTTCGGCCTCGGCGCGGAAGTCGGGGTCGGTGCGCGCCTGCTGCTCGGGCGTCAGCGTATTCCACAGTGTCCACGAGCCGACGAACCACAGCCCGGTGGTGATCTCCAGCGGGTTCGGGAATCCCGGGTCGATCGCGTCGACGCGGGCGCCCAGGTCGGCCAGCGTCTGCGCCGCGCGCGCCACCCCGGCGGCGACTTCGGGATGCACGTCGGTGACGTAACCCAGTGCGGGCGAGAAGGCCACACGCAGGCCGCGGATGCCGTCGTTCAGGCCCACCGTGTAGTCGCATGCATCAGGCGGCAGTGCGGTCCAGTCGCGTGCATCGGGCGCCTTCAGCACGTTCATCATCAGCGCTGAATCGAGCACGCTCATGCTGTGCGGGCCGAGGTGCGCCACACTGCCGAAGGGCGACAGCGGATAGGCCGGCACGCGGCCGAAGCTGGGCTTGAGGCCCACGTTGCCGCAGAAGGCGGCCGGGATGCGTACGCTGCCTGCGCCATCGGTTCCCAGCGCCAGCGCTCCCATGCCGGCGGCCACCGCAGCGGCCGCACCGCCGGACGATCCGCCCGGCGTCTTGGCCGGATTCCAGGGGTTGCGCGTGATCCCGCTGGCCGGTGAATTGGTCTCGCCTTTGCAGCCGAACTCGGGGGTGGCGGTCTTGCCCAGCAGCACCGCGCCGGCTTCGCGCAAGCGCGCGGTGGCGGGGGCATCGACGTCCCAGGCCTGCTCCGGGTCGACGGTCGCGCTGCCGCGCAACGTCGGCCAGCCGCGCGTGAGGATCAGGTCCTTGATCGACGTCGGCACGCCGTCGATGGCCGATCGGGGCGTGCCGGCTCGCCAGCGTGCCTCACTCGCCCGCGCCGCGGCCAGTGCGTCGTCGGCCGCCACGTGCACGAAGGCCCGCAAGGTGGCGTTCAGCGCGGCGATGCGCTCGAGCACTGCTTGCGTGGCCTGCACCGGCGAGGCCTGCCCGCTGCGGTAGAGATCGCGCAATTGCCAGGCCGTGCAGTCGGCCAACAGGGTGGGCGTGGTCATGGGCCGTCCTCGTCAGGAGTGAAGCTCGAGTGTCGAGTGTGACGCCCGGACGACCGCGGCAGGGCCGGGATTGCCCGCAGCCTGTCAGGGCCGGCGCCGGATGCTGGCCGGCAGCTTGGTCCACGGCAGGTCGGCCGGGTCGGCGGCCATCGGCCCGGCCGCCTTGGCCACCAGCACGTGGCTGGCGTGCGGCGTGAAGTCGGCGCGGAAGTGGTTGCTGCTCTTGACCACGATCAGCCGCATCTGCTCGGCATGCAGGCCCACCATGCGCAGCAACTCGCGGTCGAGCAACTGCTTCTTGCCGCTGACCACGGCCACGCGCACGCCGTCGATCTCGAGGCAGGCACTCGGGCCGAGCTTGACCGACAGGCCGGTCATCATCGGCCCGGTCAGCGTGCAGCGGCCGTCGGCCAGTGCCAGCACCTTGAAGCGGCCACGCACGGGGGGATCACTGGCCTGGCCGGTGAAGGTCGGCACCGCGCAGCCCAGCGTGATGTCGATCTCGGCGCCGATGCCGGCTGCGTGCGCGGCGCGGCTGGCGGCGGGGTCGAACATCAGGCCCAGCGCCACCTGCCCCGGGTACTTGCGGCCCGCGCCTTGCTGCAGCAGCGCGTGCAGCAGGCCGGTGGTGTTGCTGTCGCCGCCGGCGCCGGGGTTGTCCTGCGTATCGGCGATGACCACCGGCTTGCTGGCGCCTTCGGCCAGCGCGAGCGCGCGCACCACGGCGTCGCGCGCTGGCAGGCAGTCACACCGCCACTGCGTGGGTTCGGCCGCACGTTCGACCAGTTGCTGCACGGCGCGCTCGGCGGCTTCTCCATGGCCCCAGATCATCGGCGCGCATTCGGCGAAGTCCGACGCCGGAAAGCCCATGCAGAAGCTCGCGACTGCGCCATGCGCGCGCTCGAGCGCGATCAGGTGCTCGTAGATGCCTCTGGCCGGCTGCAGCCAGGTGCTCTGCGCGTTGAGCGGGATCAGGAAGGGCAGCCGGCTGCTTGCGATCGGTTCCTTGCGCCCGGCGCGCAGGCGGCGCACCAGCAAGTCGGCGGCCAGCGCACCGGTGTCGGCCATGTCGACATGCGGATAGGTGCGGTACGACACCAGCGCGTCGGCTTCGCGCAGCATGCGTTCGGTCACGTTGGCGTGCAGGTCGAGGCTGGCCACGATCGGCAGGTCTGGCCCCACCAGCGCGCGCAGGCGGCCGATCAGCTCACCCTCGCTGTCGTCGGCATGCTCGGCCACCGCGGCGCCGTGCAGGTCGAGGTAGATCGCGTCCAGGCCGATCGTGCGCGCGGCCCGGACGTCGTCGACGATGGCGCCGGCGATGCGCTCGAAGGCGTCCTTGGTCACGTACGACGAGGGGATCGCGCCGGCCCAGGCCGAAGGCACCAGCGTCCAGCCGCGGCGTTTGGCCGCGTCGATGAAGCCGGCCACCGGGATGTTGATGCCCGTCAGCGCGGCCTGCATCTCGGCCCCGCGCATGAAAGGCGGGAACGAGTCACCGCGAGTGAAAGCGGCCCAGTCAGCCAAGCTCGGCGCGAAGGTGTTGGTCTCGTGCTGGTAGCCGGCAATCAGGATGCGGGGCATGGTCGGGGCGCGGGCAGGTTGGGCGGCCGACTATAGGGCAGGCCGTGCCGCAGGCAGCCGTCAAGCCAGCGCGTGGAATATCATTCCACGGCCGATGAAAGACCGCTCGACCATCGTTCTCGACGCCGTGCTGCGCGCGCTCAAGCCGGCGGCGCGGCTGCTGCTGCAGAGCGGCGTCAGCTACGGCGCCTTTACCGCTGCGCTCAAGCGCGTGTTCCTGGCTGCCGCGCAGGACGAGCTGACGGCGCGTGGCATGGCACGCACCGACAGTGCGCTGACGCTGTTGTCGGGTGTGCACCGGCGCGATGTGCGCACCCTGCTGCGCAGCGCACCGGCGGCCGACGAAGCGCCGCGCCGCGCGCCGCTGTCGATGGCAAGCGAGGTGGCGCTGCGCTGGCTGAGTCATCGGCCCTGGCTGGGTGACGACGAGCAGCCGCGCACCTTGTCGCGCGGCAGCGCACCCGACAGCTTCGACTCACTGGTGGCCAGCGTGTCGAGCGACATCCGGGCGCGCGCGCTGCTCGATGAACTCAAGCGACTGGGGGTGGCTGTAGAAGGGGACGACGGCGTGGCGCTGCTGGCCGGCAGTTTTGCGCCGCGCCAGGGCTTCGAGGAACTGTCGTGGCTGTTCGCCGACAACCTGCACGACCACCTGGCTGCGGCTGCCAGCAACCTGCAGGGGCAGAGCAACTTCCTCGAACAGTCGGTCCATGTCGACCAGATCACCGAGGCCTCGGCGGCCGAACTTCAGCGTGCTGCCGTGGTCGCGTGGAAGCAGGGTTTTCGCAGCTACATGGCGTTGGCGCAGCAGCGTTTCGACGCTGACGCCGCTGCGCTGCCGGCCGAGCTGCGTGGCCACCGCGCCCGCTTCGGCGTCTATTTCCTGATCGACCGCGACAAGGAGTCGTGACCTGTGAACCTCTTTCTGCACCGTTGCCGCCGGCTCATCGCGCGGCCTTCACTGGCCGCCGCCTTGCTGGCCTTGCTCTGCGCCTGCGGCCCTACCGGCGGCGGCACCGGCACCGGGGATGCACCGGCCACGCTGGCCGACTTCGGCGCACGACCGGCCAGCAGCTGCTCGGCACCCTTTGCGGCTGCGCTGTCGTGTGCGTCGGTCAGTGCCACACCGGCCGATGCCGCGCTGCTCGAGGGCACCCGTCCGGTGCTCTTTGTCGGCAGCGCGGCCAGTGGACCGTACGCGCTGACGCTGCAAGGCCATCGCGC
Source organism: Rubrivivax sp. (assembly GCA_031408155.1). Classification (GTDB taxonomy): domain Bacteria; phylum Pseudomonadota; class Gammaproteobacteria; order Burkholderiales; family Burkholderiaceae_C; genus Rubrivivax. Next base: position 4,409 of record JANOJJ010000060.1, on the reverse strand, counting down.
CGACCTGCAGTCGCGCTGCCTGGCCACGCGCTTCGAAGGCGAATGGGGTTTGCTGCCGAATGGCGACGCGCGCTACTTCGGCAACTTCACCGGCGCCGATCATGCTGCGGCGCAGCCGGCCCTGGCGTGGGTGCAGTCGCTGGCCGGCACGACCGACGGCTTGCAGCTGCTGGTGCTGGCTGCCGATGGCCGCGTGCTTTTCGGCCCGCTGTCGCTGCGTCGGGTGGCCGCGGCGCCATCCGATCCGCCGCTGTGCCCCTGAGCCTTTTGGGCCGGCCCGCAGAGGCGCGGCTGCGCATCGGCAGGGGCATGCTCGTCGCACCGTGAGTGCGCTGCCCACCACCCTGCATACCCGATTGCTGACTGCGGCGCTGGCTGACGCCGACCCAGGCCTGATCAACCGAACGCGAAGTCCTTGCCCGGAGCGGCGGCAAAGAGCGCGCGTGTGTACTCGTGCTCAGGGGCGGAGAAGACGCGGTGCGCCGGGCCGTACTCGACGACCCGGCCCTTGCTCATCACCGCCAGGTGGTCGCACACCTGAGACGCGACGCGCAGGTCGTGGGTGATGAACAGCATGGCCAGGTTCAGCCGCGACTTGATCTCGTCGAACAGCTGCAGCACCTGGGCCTGCACCGACACGTCGAGCGCGGAGACGGCCTCGTCGGCGACCAGCAGTTCGGGCTCCATCATCAGCGCACGCGCGATGCACAGGCGCTGGCGCTGGCCGCCCGAAAACTGGTGCGGGTAACGCTCCATCGCGCTGGCATCCATGCGCACCAGCTGCAGCAGGTCGCGCGCCTTGTCGAGTGCGGCGCTGCGCGCCATGCCGTAGTTGACGGGGCCCTCGATCAGCGCTTCTCCGACCGTGCGGCGCGGGTTGAGCGAGCGGTACGGGTCCTGGAAAACGATCTGCACGCGCCGGCGCAGCGGGCGCAAAGCACGGGCGGGCAGGCGAGCAATGTCGTCGTTGCCGAGCTTGATCTGGCCCGCGGTGGGGTCGATCAGGCGCACGATGCAACGCGCCACCGTGCTCTTGCCCGAGCCTGATTCACCGACGATGCCCAGCGTCTGGCCCCTGCGGATGTCGAAGCTGACGTCCTGCGCGGCGTGCACGCTGCGCGCCTTGCCGAACCAGCGCTTGTCGACGTAGGTCTTGTCCAGAGCGCGCGCGGACAACACCACCGGCGCGTTGGCGTCGGCCGTTCGGGCATGCAGGCGCAGCGTGGGCACGGCGCCGATCAACATGCGCGTGTAGGCGTGCTGCGGGCGCTGCAACACGTCGAGCTTGTCGCCCACCTCGACCAGGTCACCCAGCCGCAGCACGGCCACGCGGTGCGCGAGCTCGGCCACCACGCCGAAGTCGTGGGTGATGAAAAGCACCCCGGTGCCATGCTTTCGCTGCAGCTGCAGCATCAGCTCGAGGACCTGTTTTTGCGTGGTGACGTCGAGTGCGGTGGTCGGTTCGTCGGCGATCAGCAGCACCGGCTCGAGCACCAGCGCCATCGCGATCATGATGCGCTGGCGCTGACCGCCCGAGAGTTGATGCGGGTAGCTGGCCATCATGCGGTCGGGCTCGGGCAGCAGCACTTCGTCGATGATGGCGCGCACCTTCGCACGCCGCTCCGGCGGCGAGAGGCCGGTGTGCTCGGCCAGCACCTCGTCGATCTGTTCGCCGCAGGTCATGACCGGGTTCAAGGCCGTCATCGGCTCCTGGAAGATCATCGACATGCGCGTGGCGCGCAGCTCGCGCAGGCGCGACAAGGGGGCATGCGTGATGTCCTCGCCCTGCAGCAGGACGCGTCCGCCAGTCACCGGCAACTGCTTGGGCAGCAGGCCCATCACGCCCTGGGCGATGACCGACTTGCCTGAGCCCGATTCACCGACCAGGCAGACGATCTCGCCGCGGCCGACGGTGAACGAGACCTTGCGCACCGCGGTGCCGCGGTCGCTGCCGCTGGGCAGCGATATCGACAGGTCGTCGACCTGCAGAACGGGCGCGTCACTGTTCATCTTCGCGTCATACCCTTTTCGCCATCTTCGGGTCCAACGTGTCGCGCAGGCCGTCGCCCAGGATGTTGACCGCCAGCACCGTGACCGCCAGGAAGATGCCGGGAAAGAAGATGTTGTGCGGGTACTGGTTGAACTGGGTGCGGCCTTCGGCCATCACGTTGCCCCAGGTCGGGATGTCGGGCGGCAGACCCACGCCGAGGAAGGACAGGATGGCCTCGACCAGGATGCCCGAGGCGCAGATGAAGGTGCCCTGCACGATCAGCGGCGCCAGTGTGTTGGGCAGGATGTGGCGCCACATGATCAGCAGCGTGGGCGTGCCCACCGAGATCGCGGCCTCGACATACGGCTCTTCCCGGATCGTCAGCACCAGCGAGCGCACCAGCCGCGTCACGCGCGGGATCTCGGGGATCGCGATCGCGATCACCACGGTGAGCAGGCTGCCGCGCCACATCGCCACCAGCGCGATCGCGATCAGGATCGCCGGGATCGCCATCACGCCATCCATCACGCGCATCAGCGGGCCGTCGAGCCAGCGCAGGAAACCGCTGCACAGGCCGAGCGATATGCCGAACGCCAGTGCCACCAGCGCGGTGGCCACGCCGACGATCAGCGACACGCGGGTGCCGTAGATCACGCGGCTGTAGATGTCGCGGCCGAAGCTGTCGCTGCCCATGATGAACTGGTGCTCGAGTGTCTCGCCTTCGAGCGTGGTGATCTCGCCGCTCTTGCCCGGCAGCAGGTCGCGGCTGGCAGGGTCGAACAGCGAGGGGTCGACCGTGCCCAGCCAGGGTGCGGCCAGCGCCACCAGCAGCAGCACCAGCAGGATGGCGCCACCGAAGCGCACCGAGCCGTTCTTGCGCACCCGGGCCCAGGTGCTCTGCTGGATGACGATGGTGGCTGATTCGACCGACAGCGCTTCGAGTTGGCTGGCGTCCATCTCAATACCGGATGCGGGGGTCGAAGAAGACATAGCTCAAGTCGACAACCAGGTTGATCATCACGTAGACGAAGCTGAAGAGCAGGATCACACCCTGGATGGTCGGGAAGTCGCGTGCCAGTACGGCGTCCACCGTCAGCCGGCCCAGACCGGGGATGGCGTAGACCGATTCGGTGACGACGACGCCGCCGATGAGCAGCGCGATGCCGATGCCGATCACGGTGATGATGGGTACGGCGGCGTTGGCCAGCGCGTGGCGCAGCAGCACCTTGACTTCGGGCAGGCCCTTGGCGCGCGCAGTGCGGATGTAGTCCTCGCCCAGGGTGTCGAGCACCGATGCACGCGTCACGCGCGCGATCAGCGCGATGTAGATCACCGACAGCGTGATCGACGGCAGCAGCAGGTGGATCAGCCAAGGTCCGGCCCCGTCGGCCAGGCGCTTGTAGCCCTGCACCGGCAGCCAGCCCAGCTTGAGGCTGACCAGCCAGATCAGCAGGTAGGCCAGCACGAACACCGGCACCGAGAAGCCCAGCACCGAAAAGCCCATCAGCGCGCGGTCGAGCCAGCCGCCGAAGCGCCAGGCCGCCAGCACGCCCAGCGGCACCGCCACCGACACCGCGAGCGTGATCGTGATCAGCGCCAGCGACACCGTGGGTTCGAGCCGCTGGCCGATCAGGGTGGTGACTTCGGTCTTGTAGTAGTACGACTGGCCCAGGTCGCCGGTCAGCAGATGGCCGAACCAGATGAAGAATTGTTCGGGCACCGACTTGTCCAGGCCCAGCGAAGTGCGGATCAACGCGATCTGCTCGGTGCTGGCGGCGTCACCCGCCAGCACCGCGGCCGGGTCGCCCGGTGTCAGCCGAAGCATCAGGAAGACCAGCACCGCGACCACGAGCAGGACCGGAATCGTCGACAGCAGGCGGCGCAAGAGGAAGTTGAACATCGATGCGAGCAGGTATTGCAGGAGCCACAGCGGCGTCCTACGGTCCTTCGTCAGTTTTTCTTGATGTTCCAGTAGAGGTTGCTGTTGGTGATGAAGAAGCCGCTGACGTTCTTGCGCGCGGCCATCGGCTGCATGTACTCGCCCAACGGAGCATGCGTGCCGACCTCGAACGCCCGCGTGTGGATCTGGTCGGCCAGCTTCTTCTTCACGCCTTCGTCGGTGGCGCGCATGAACTCGTTGCGCAGCGTGATCATCTTGTCGTCACTGGCCCAGCCGAACCAGCCCGACTTCTCGCCGCGCGTGTCCATCGTCGGGTTGGCGATCGGGCTCCATACGTCGAACACGTTCCAGGCGGTGAGGAACATGTGCCATCCGCCCTTGTCCGGCGCATCCTTCTTGGCACGGCGGCCGACCAGCGTCTGCCAGTCCATGGCCTGCCCCCTCGATTCGCGCGGCCGCTCAATCGACGCGCGCGACGACGCCGTCGGGGCGTTGGTGATGCTCGGCTCGCGCGACGGT
>JANOJJ010000050.1:0-2368 GCA_031408155.1 Rubrivivax sp. | reverse complement strand
GCGTTCTCAAGCGCAACCAGCCCTGCCCCTGTGGCAGCGGCCGAGAGTTCAAGGTCTGTTGCGGCCGAAGCGGGTGAACTCTCGTCACCAAGGTGGCAGCACTTTGGCCTCCATGGTGACCTGCCCCTGATCGACCTGCTCGGCGCTGCATTCTGGGTGTCGCGAAGAGCGCCACCAGCTGCGGCAGCGATCGACTCATCGTCGCGAGTTGAAGCAACTCAGGATGCCGGAGAGCTGGCGTTCGCGGGCACCGGCAATCGGCCATCAGCAGTCGTAGCGGTTGTGTCTCCATAGCGGACAGCGGTCATCGATGTCGACACGATCATCGGCACTCCATGGGGCACTTCCGACATGCCCGCCGAAAGCCCACGGACCCGCATCGCGGATTGCTCAGGCAAGGCGAGCCGGTCAGTTCCCGGATGACGGCTGAACCATCTCGCGGTGCAAGCCCCAGTGCTCAACAGCGGCGGCGAGCACCATCGACTCGCCTTCGTCGACCCGGGCGTCGACTTCAGCCAGTTCGACACATAGGCGCAGTAGTTTCAGCCGCAGCGCAGGGGCCTGGATTTCGCCCATCAGATCCGCCAGCGTGCGCTCGTCCACCGGGCAGGCGTCGGCCCACTTCAACTGGTCGCTGGACAGCAGGTCCTCGCAGAAGGTATCCAGCAGTGCGTGCAACTCATGTCGAGCCAGCCCCAGCTGCTCATGCACGACCAGGCGGTCGAGCCAAGCGATTTCGGCGTCTCCGATATCGCCATCTGCGACCACCGTCAGCGCGACGATGCGGGCTGCGGCCTGCGGGCTGTTCACGGGATAGCTGCGCATGATGAGTCCCCCTTGGTGGCTGATGGGCTCTGGTCAGTCGAAGATGTTGCTCAGCCAGGACTTCTTGCGGTTGCCCTGCTGGCCTCGGCCATGCTCGTAGTCGGAGTCTGCGAATTGCCGCTGCGATTGCACTGCCGCGTTGACGGCCGGGGCTGGCGTCATCGCTGCCGAGCGCTCGATCAGCTTGTCGAGCTCGCCGCGATCCAGCCAGACGCCGCGGCATTGCGGGCAGTAGTCGATCTCGACGCCCTGGCGATCGCTCATCACGAGTGCGGTGTCGGTGCAGGCGGGGCATTTCATGGTGTGCTCCTGGTGAGGTTTCATTCATCCGAGCTGCCGAAGCCGAATTGGCTCAGCAGACTCGTGAACAGGTTGAAGATCGAGACGTCCAGCCCGACGGTGGCCAGCACGTAGTTGGTTTCGCCGCCGGTGACGATGCGACTGGTCTCGAACAGGATCAGGCCGGCCGACAGCAGTGTCGAGTCCCAGGGTCGTTCGAGTTCAGCGTTCGTGACTGACGAAGCGTTGGCGCATGCGGCGCGAGTCATTCCCCCGGCGCCACAGGCGCATCAGGAACCGCGCGGCACGCGCCAGCGCGTTGTCCAGCGCCGTGCGCCAGTCGCTGGCGACGGAGGCGACGACGACCGACCCTGCGCCATCGGTCCGCAGTTCCACCTGGCAGCGCTTGTCGATGCCGCCACGGGGGCCGTTCACGTCCGACATCTGCACCTCGGCGCGCGGCACCAGCCAGCCCAGGCGCCTCAGCACGAAGCGAACGCGGCGTTCGGTCAGGTCGCGCAAGTCAGTGGCTTGCGGGTGGCGGGACTTGAAGAGCACTTGCATCACGGATCTCCATCGGTTGAGGGACAGATTGAATTTGAAGCGCCTGGCGGTTCTGGAAAAGCAGTCTTTCAAGAACGCGAACATCGGATAAACCTGAACATAGGACGGCGCTTCGACCGCACACTTCGGGGTTTGGCGGATCCGGCAGGCACGCTTTGCAGCACGCGAGCCCTCTGACCCGTCACCCTTTGGAGAAGCACCCGATGCCCAACGCTCGAACCGCCAATGCCGTCCGTCTGGAGTTCTCTCCTGACTCCCTGGTTCAATCCAATCTGTCCGGCGCGGCCTTCACCGGCGACTGGCTTTGGGTGGCGGGCGACGAAGCCTGCGGCCTGGACCGCCTGCGCTTGCTCGACCCCGTGGGGCGAGAGGCCCTGCGTTTCGGCGAGGTGCGCGACTTCCCGCTTGCCGATCTGCTGGACTTGCCCGGCGCGGCCGAGGAAGAGGCCGATCTGGAAGGCATGGCCGTGGCCGACGGCTTCCTTTGGGTGGTCGGCTCGCATGGCCTGAAGCGCAAGAACGCCAAGCCAGACCGGGACCACGCCGATAACGCCAAGCGGTTGGCGAAGGTGGCGCTGGACGGCAACCGGCGTCTGCTGGCCTGCCTGCCCATCGAGCCCGACGCCCAGGGCGAGCCCTGCCTGGTACGGCAGGCCCAGGACGGCCGACGGGCGCTGCGCCTGAAGGGCGATGCGCAAAC
>JANOJJ010000042.1:0-5365 GCA_031408155.1 Rubrivivax sp. | reverse complement strand
TGGTAGTCGGGGATGGCCATTCTGCGGAGGATAGTCGAGGCCGGTGCCTGCGACGCCTAACGTGGAGTTAAGCGGCGCGCGGCGGCAAGGCGCCCTGGCCAGGCGGCGGACAAAGAGCGCACCGCCCGCCGCCAGGCCAGGGCGCCTTGCCGCTGCGTGTCCGCTTGAACGCCAGGTTAGCCGTCACTTGCGGCGCTTCCCGTACCCGGGTTTTCTACGAAATGGCGCAACCGCGACGATGAAGATCTCGGTGTCGCTGGTCAGGTAGACGAGCGAGAACGGGAAGCGCTTGGGAAAGACGCGACGAGTACCGTACAGGTACGATGGGCCTACGATGGGCCGGCGTCTGGCGACTCGGCTGCGACGACTTCGGCTGCTTGGACCGCCTTGTCAAAGCGTTCACCGAGACGCTGACTGATGCCTGTGAAGTACCGGACCTCGCGGAGAAACTCGTCTCGCGCGGCGTCGTGGTAACGAACGCGCTTCACTCGTAGATACGACGTGCTTCCGCGTGAACGTCCTCAGCGGCGATCAAGGCCGCGCGGTCAGAGCGGATTTCCTCAACCCGGCGTTGGATCTCCTTGTCCCATGCGGCTTCGACTTCGGACTGCGGCTCGTCCTCAATCGAGGAAAGGAGATTCTCGGCAAGGCGTGCTCGTTCGTCCGGTGGCAGGGCACGCGCACGTTCAGTGAGCTCGTCGACCAGGGTAGGCATAGGTCCTCCGCTGAGTGTGGTTCAAAGTTTACCGCGGAGGTCTCGCGGACCGGCAGCGCCCTGGCTCTGTGACGGCTAAGGGCTCGTTCACAAATGACCTGACTACTTCAGCTGGGTCGCAATGAGTAGTTCCACTCGCCATGGAATGGATCGAGTTCGAGCTTGATCTTGGCGAATTCGGCGTCGCCGATGACCAAGCCCTTGAGGTACAAGTTGTGTCAAGTCCCGGGAGGTCGCCGAACGCATTTGGGCTGAATTTCCTGGTCGGTGACCAACGGCTAGCCCAAGGTTCGCAAGGCGGTGAGGCCAATCGACTGTTTCCGCCCGTCAATCACGATGTTTTGGGTCGTGCCGCGATAGGTGAAAGAGGGCCTCCGGTCGTGGTCCGTACACGCGTGGTCTTGATGCCCTCGAGGCTTTGCAACCCGCCATCGGGCACCTTGCAAGGCACCCTTCAGAGCTTGCGCCTGAGCGCGCTGCGGCTCACACGGGCGGCGCGGTCGACAACCACCAGCCGGCACCGGCGCACCATGCGCTGGAGTCGGGGTCGCTGCTTCGTCGCAACGACTTGACGTCCTTGATCGACTGCGTTTCGAAGGCCGCAGCAAGTGCCATCGCCATCGCATCGTCGCGGGCGCCGATGCAGGCAATGAACGCCGCCCTGCAGATGATGGCCGCGCCATAAGCCGATGCGCCGTGACGCGTCACGAGCAGCATGCCGCCGTAGCCCTCGTTGGGGGTCAGCGGAAACAGCAGGCGGCCGCCAGGCTTCAACGCGTCGAGCCAGCAGTCCAGCGGGTGCGTCGCGCCTGCGCTGACGTAGATGACATCGGCCTCGGGCAGCGTCGCCTGCGAGCCGGACTCTGCTGCGACCCGGACATTCGACAGGTGCGCCAGGTTGCGCCGCGCTCGTTCGGCCAGATCGGCTTCGATCTCGTACGCCAGCACGCTCCCCGAGCTGCCCACCAGTGCGGCCAGGATGGCGCTGTAATAGCCGGTGCCGGCGCCGATATGCAGCACCGTTTCGCCCTCAACCGGGGCGCATGCGGCCAGGCTGCGGGCGTGCAGGGTCGGCTGGCCGTTGTTGATGCCGCGTTCGACGTCGAGCCCGACCAGAACGTCCTGGTAGAGCATCCGGGGGTCGTCGGACAGGGTGGGGATGTAGCCTGAGCCGACGAAAACAGGCCACGGGCCGGGGCCCAGGTACTGTTCGCGGGCGGTGCATGCGAAGGCGGCGATCAGCCTCGGGCTCGACGAGCCAGCGCTCTTGACGACGAAGTCTGCATAGAAATCGCGGTAGGCCTGAATCGACTTCATCGTGTCTCTCCGCATCGACAGCGCAAGCCCGGGCCGCGTGCGCCAACCTCATTGCGCTGGCGCGTGACCCGCGGCTGGGTCGGTGGTCACCGCAGCGGCCGCAATCAGGCCACCCGCAGGCCACCCGCAGGCCTACCCGGCAGGCGTGTACACCTTGGCCGCCGCCCCGGCGTGCTCGAGTGCGGCAGTCGGATCCATCGCTTCGAGAATGTGGATCTCGCTGACCGCGCCGCTTGCCGCCACGGCCATCTTCAGGCCCAGCACTTTGTCGAAGCTGTCCGCTTCGGCGACCACGACGATATCGAATGCACCGCGGCACAAGTCCAACGAGATGAACTTGACCCCCACGGCCTTGCAGATCTTCTTGACTGCCGCCGCGCGATCGGACGGCGCTTGAACCATACCGGCGATCGCCTTCTGGGCGTAGTTGGCGAGTACGAAGTAGCGTGTGTTGGCAGCCATGTTTCTTCCTGTTTGGTGGATTGAAGGGATACACGTCACGGCGCGTGACAGCGGCAGTGTCCGATCATTGCGGCGACATGGCAACCGCGGCATCGATCGATCGGCAGCGGCCGAGGTGCCTTTGGTCGCTCGGCCAGACGACTGCTGCGCGAACCGGCGCAGCGCGGACCTGCAATCGGCTCAGAACGTGTAGGCGACGTTCAGCGACAGGGTCAGGTCGGGGCTCTCGCCGCCGAGCCGCATCGCCACGGCCGGTTCCATGAACAGACCGCGTGCGAGCAGCCAGGTCAGGCCGAACTGGAGCTGGTAGCGCTCGCGCGGCTGTCCAAGCGACCCATCGACGGGCGACGGCGTGTTGCGATAGTTGCCGGCGAAGACCGAACTGAGCGCGAGCGCGTCGTTGACCGCGTAGGTGTAGCCCATGCTCAGGCCGAAGGTGTGCCTGGGCAGCGACCGGCGCGCGTCCGAGCCATCGAGGGCGAGGCCGCGCAGGACGCTGAACCCGGCGAAGATGACCGCCGGGTCGTAGCTCTTGGACAACACCAGTCCGCCGCCGACACCCCGATCGCCGGGCCCGCTGGGCAGCACCGCGTCGACGTTCCAGATGATGTTGGGCCGGCCCACGGCTTCGCGCAGCGCAACGCCGCGCAGCGAAACCGAAGCGTCGCCGATGGTCTCGTCACTGGCGACGCTCTGCGAGGTCGTGCCGCCGCTGGTGCTGAGCGCAAAGGTCTTGCTGCGGCTTGATAGCGCAGGCAAGCGCAGGGTGGCCTGCAACTCGTTGCGCAAGCCATACCGGATTGCAGCGTTGACGCCCGCTGTGCGCCGTTCCTGCCGGATGAAGGGGAAGAAGGTCTGTTCGCTGGTCGAATAGGAAACACCAAGGTCCACCGTTAGCGCGCCGCGCTTGAGCAGTTCGCGCTGATCGCGCAAGGCAATTTCTTCGGCCGTCGGCGCCGTCGGGCGCTCGCCGATGGTGGGCAGCGGTGCAGCGCCAGCTGCTCCAGGTCTGGGCTCCGGGGCGGCCTGCGCGAGGCGCGTCGTCGCCAGTGTCGCGGCGCCGCGCGCGCTCAACGCGGACAGTTCCGCGGCAAGCGCTTGCGACCGGTCCAGGTGGCCCGGCGGGTCAGCCGCTGCCGTCGGTGCGCCAGTGACCGGTCCTGCCTTCAACCACTCGAGCAACGCGGCGCGCGAAAAGCGCCACGCGTCGCCGATTCGGCGCGCCGGGATGCGCTGCGCCTGGGCCAGTTCGAGAATCGCGTCGGGCCTGACGCGCAGCAATGCCGCGGCCTGGTCGAGATCGAGAACCTCAAGCTGTGATGTGGCTTCGGCTGCTGCGCAGGGCGGCGTCAATGACACTGCGCTCAACAAGCCGAGCGTGACGAGGGCGAGCAGCCGATGAGAAGCGTGGACGGTCAAGGCGTTACGGGTTGGGGCCGAGCAAGGGAAGGGGATTGCCAATCGTCATCAGGCGCTCGGCGCTCAGCACTTCCAGTGGCGTGTCGGCGCTGCCGACCAGTTGCAGAGCATAGCGTTGCGGCCAGTCGCCCACGGCTGTTTCCACCGCGAAGATCACGCCCCGGCCGGAGGCGTCGGCCCACATCTCGATAAAGCGATACAGCGGCATGCGCACATTGCCCAGCGACGGGTCGGCCAGATGCACTCGATCGCCGTGCAGGCCCTTGAATACCGCAAAGTGCTCGTAGCCCTGGGGCTTGATGAACACGATCACCGGCCGCGACAGCTTGGCGAGCGCGGACTGAGGGACGCGAAAACCCTGCGCCTGGTGGCCGCGTTTCTGCGCGAGCTGCTGCAGGTCGAACAGCGACAAGCCCTTCTCTTGTCGCGCGGCAAGTTCATCGGCAGGCAACGGCTCGAGCAACGCGCGCAACAACACATCCTCGCCGACAGGATCGTTGAGCCCATAGGTCAGCAGCGTCGCCAGCGATGCCGACCCGCACGAGTAGTCGAAGCGTTGCTTGACGACACCCGCGTCGCGCAAGGCGCGCAGCGAGCGGACCCGATACTCGGTCCGGCCACCACCGGCATGGACGACTACGCGAGAGTCCGGGCAGGCGTCCACGCCGGGGCCTGCGTCCGCACAAGCCGCTCGCGGCAACTCGATCGAATAGCTGGAATCATCAAACTCGCCTGGGCGAAACAGGCCCTGCGGCGCCTGTGCCCATGCACCGCCCAGCGCCAACGCCGCGATCAGAGTCGCCAACGTCCGCGCGACCGCCCGGCGGGCCGACTGGACCAGGCCAGCGTTCAGGGACGGCGCGACGGCGTTGGACATGTGTGGCGCAACCCTAGCACATCGACCTGCGCGAGCCCCCCATTCGCGTCGCGCTGCATGCCGACATGAACACGGCCCCTGGCGGGGCCGTGTTGATCGTTCATGGCGGCTTTGTCGTCGATGGCTTCAACCTGGCAAGCTCGATCGGGTCGACCTCAGCGGGCGCCGCCTCGGCTTGCGACGTCGTCCAGGACATTACCAGGTCCCGGGAAACGGACCAATGCAGAAGTCCGAGTTCACACTGCACATGCCCGCATTGGGGTACACGTTCAGCCGCGTCCATTCGAAAAGCCTGTCCACCGAAGGCTTCCACCGGGGATCATTCAACTGGAGTTGATAGAGATAGTTCCAGAGCGCCACGGCTTTGTGTTCCTGCCGGTCACTGAGCCTCGGGTCCGTCTGGATCGCAAGGATCAGCTGGTTCAAGTTCGTGATGCTCATCAAGCCCCGGACGGATCGCATTTCATCGGCCGACAGCGCCTGAGCATCGACCCCTTGCAGAGCCGAGTAGCGCTTGTCGCTTTGCGCCACGGCGCTTGTCGACAGCAGCGATCCGACCAGCATCGCAGCGGTCG
>JANOJJ010000024.1:0-8948 GCA_031408155.1 Rubrivivax sp. | reverse complement strand
GCCTCGGCCACGCCGGGGGTCTGGAAGTACTGCATGTAGAAGTCGTGGATGCCGCTGCGCTCGAGCGCGCTCAGCAGGTCCACCTTGCCCGGCGGCGCATAGGGCACGCTCATGCCCGCCACCGCGCGGAAGCAGTCGGGCCGCAGCAGCGCCGCGTTCCAAGCCACTGCCGAGCCCCAGTCGTGACCGACGATCACGGCCTGCGTCTGCCCCAGCACCTTGACCAGGTCGACCATGTCGGCCACCAGGTGCAGCAGCGTGTAGTGCTCGACCTCGGCCGGTGCCTCGGTGCCGCCGTAGCCGCGCATGTCGGGCGCGGCCACGCGGTAACCGGCTGCCGCCAGCGCGGTCAGCTGGTGCCGCCACGAATGCGACAGCTCGGGGAAGCCATGGCACAGCAGCACCAGCGGGCCCTGGCCCTGGATCGCCACGCGCATGCGCAGGCCGTTGACCTGCAGCGTCTGAACCTGGGCGTCGATCGACATCGGCAGGCGTCAGACGTCGAGCGCGGTCAGCGCCGAATAGCTGTTGTTCAACCACATCTTCAAGCGTTGGCGCTCCATCAGGCCCAGGCCCGGGCCGTCGACGCCGCTGGCATGGCGCGCCGACCAGAAGCTGGCGTTGTGGGCGTCGATCTTCTGCACCACGGTGTCTTGCAGCTTCTTCAGGTCCATCACCTTGGCGCCCAGGCCGAGCGCGCGTTCGAGCTGGCCCGAACGCTGCAGCTGGCCGAAGTCGTCGCCGCGCAACTGGTTGCGCACGAGCACATAGCGCAGGCGCTGGCCGAAGCGGTCGAGCAGCCGGGACAGCAGGTCGACCGAGTCGCGGCCCGAGTCCATCACGTGCCAGTAGTGCAGTGCGACGCCCGACACGTCGGCCAGGTCGAGCACGCCCGAGTCTTCCATCCACTGGACCAACGCGTCATGCGTCTGGGCGGCCAGGTCGACCAGCACGCGGCGCCCGGCCTGTTCGACGGCGGCTTCGATGATGCTGTCCAGCGCCTCGTAACGATCGACCAGTGCGGGCGAGGCGTAGTCGGCATAAAAGCGCAGCAGCGAGCCATGCGAGCGGTCGGTGTCGAAGCCCAGGAAAGGCAGCTGGTGGTCGATGAAGTACTGCGCCAACAGGCGCGACACCATCGATTTGCCAACGCCGCCCTTTTCGCCACCGATCAGGTGAACCTTGGACAGCACGGAGTTGGTGATGGTCGGGATTTCCATTGCGCATGCAGGCGGCTGAAGATCACGCATTGTGACCGCGGGGGCGCCTGCGCCAGTGGTCGATCAGCCGGTCAGCCGAGCAGCGCCCGGGCGGCCTGCACCACTCGCGCCGCATCCACCCGCGCCTGCGCTTCCAGCACCGCTGCATAGCCCACCGGCACGCGCGGTGCGCCCAGGCGGGCCACGCGGCAGGCGCTGTGCTGCGCGACGGTGGCTGCCACCTCGGCACCAAAGCCGGCGGCCTGCACCGCTTCGTGCACCACCAGCAGGTGGCCGGTGCGCGCGGCGTCGGCGAGTACGGTGTCGCGATCCCAGGGCCAGAGGGTGCCGAGGTCGATCACGCTGGCGCTGATGCCGTCAGCGGCCAGTTGTTCAGCCGCCAGCGAGGCCTGATGCACTGCCGCCGACCAGCTGACCAGCGTGATCTGCTGCCCGCGACGCAGCACCCGCGCGCGGCCCAGCGGCGGCAGCAACTGGTCGTCGACCTCACCGTGCAGTCCCCAGAGCTCCTTGTGCTCCATATAGATCACCGGGTCGTCGCCCTGCAGCGCCACGCGCAGCATGCTGTAGTTGTCCTGCGGCGTGCTCGGGCACAGCACCACCACGCCGGGCAGGTGCGCGAACCAGGCTTCGAAGCTCTGCGAATGCTGCGCCGCCGAACTGCCCCAGATGCCGATCGGCAAGCGCGCGATCAACGGGACGCGGCCCTGGCCGCCGAACATGTAGCGGTTCTTCGCCGCCTGGTTGACGATCTCGTCCATCGCGCAGAGCGCGAAATCGGCGACCCGCATCTCGACCACCGGGCGCAGCCCGGCCAGCGCCATGCCCACGCCGGCGCCCATGATGGTGCTTTCGCTGATCGGCGTGTCGATCACGCGCGCGGGGCCGAACTGCTGCAGCAGGCCCTTGTACTGGCCGAAGATGCCGCCGCGGCCGAGGTCCTCACCGAGCGCGACCACGTTCGGGTCGGCCTGCATCGCCATCGCCAGCGCGCGGGCCGCGGCCTCGGCGACGCTCATGATCTTCACCGCCATCTGCCGGCTCCCAGGGTTTGCACGTCGCTGAAGGCCGCCGCCGGGTCGGGTGGTGGCGAGGCATCGGCAAATGCCACCGCTGCGGCGATTTCGGCAGCTGCCGCGTTGTCAATGGCGTCGACCTCGGCCGCCGTTGCGCCGACCTGCAGCAAGTGCGCGCGGGCGCGCTGCAGCGGGTCGATCTGGATTGCGGCGGCGATGTCGGCCGGGTCGCGATAGGCCTGGCCGTCGACCGAGACATGCCCCTTGACGCGCCAGGTCAGCGCATGCAGCAGGCGCGGTCCGCCGCCGGCGCGGATGTCGGCGATCAGGCGCCGAGCCAGGTCCGACACCGCCGCCACGTCGTTGCCGTCCACCGTCTCGGCCGGCACGCCGATCGCGCGGGCGCGCGCCGAGGCCCCTTCACCGGCGGTCAGCGGACCACTGGAGGTGGTGGCCGACCAGCGGTTGTCCTCACAGACGAAGAGCACCGGTAGCGTGTAGACCGCGGCCCAGTTCAGTGCCTCGAGGAAGGGGCCGCGGTTGATAGCGCCGTCGCCGAAGAAGCAGGCCACGACCTGCGGCCGCTGCTGGATCTTGAGTGCGTGCGCTGCACCGCAGGCAATCGGCAGCCCGGCCGCGACCACCCCGTTGGCGCCCAGCATGCCGACCGAGAAGTCGGCGATGTGCATCGAGCCGCCCTTGCCGCCGTTGCAACCACTGCTCTTGCCGAACAGCTCGGCCATCATGCGGCGCGCGTCGGCGCCTTTGGCCAGCGTATGGCCATGCCCGCGGTGGGTGCTGGTCAGCAAGTCGGCGCGCTGCAGGTGGGCACAGACGCCGGCCGGTACCGCTTCCTGCCCGATCGACAGGTGCAGTGGACCACGCACCTTGGCGCCGGCGCTGATCGCGGCGCCGAACACCTGCACGCCACCGATGCTGGCGATCTCGGCCGCTTCCTCGAAGGCGCGGATGCGCGCCATCGTGCAGTACAGGGACCGGAGGTGTTGCAGTTCCATGTGACTATCCCTCAGATGGCCAGACAGCCGAGGCCGCCGTCGACCGGCAGGCACACGCCGGTGATGTAGTCGGCCGCGTCGCTGGCCAGGAACAGTGCCGCGTTGGCGATGTCCCAGGCCGTGCCCTGGCGGCCCATCGGGGTCCTGGCGTTGCGCGCGGCGAGCATCGCCTCGCTGCTCTCGTACTGGCCGGCGATCTGCTGGTGGATCAGCGGCGTGTCGATCATGCCGGGCAGGATGGCGTTGGCCCGGATGCCCTGCCGGGCGTACTGCAGCGCGACGCTCTGGGTCAGTTGATTCAATCCCGCCTTGCTCGCCTGGTACGACACGTAGGGGTAGCTGTAGCGTATCGACGCCAGCGACGACACGTTGACCACCGCACCCTTGCCGCGCGCCAGCATGTGCGGCAGCGTGTGCTTGCAGGTGATGAAGGCGCTGGTCAGGTTGATGTCGAGCACGCGGCGAAAGCTCTCTAAGCTTTCTTCAAGCACGCCGCCCATCACCGTGATGCCGACGTTGTTGTGCAGCACGTCGATGCGGCCGTGGCGCGCCGCCACGCCGTCGACCAGCGCCTTGACCGCAGCCGACTGCGTGACATCGCAGGTATGCGCTTCGGCATGGCCGCCTTCGGCGGCGATGAGGGCGCGCGTTTCTTCGGCCGCGTCGGCATTGATGTCGATCGCGATCACGGTCGCTCCGGCACGCGCGAAGGTCACCGCGGTGGCCTTGCCGTTGCCCCAGCCGGGGCCCGACGAGCCGGCGCCGAAGACCAGGGCGACGCGGCCCTGCAACGGGAGTGGGTTCATTTCATGCCCAGCAGATCGGGAACGGCCAGGCTGACGGCCGGCACGAAGGTGATGACCAGCAGCACCACGATCGCCGCACCCAGGAAGGGCAGCACTTCGCGCGTCACCTCGCGCGACGGTGCACCCGAGATAATCGCGCCGATCGACAGGCTGATGGCCACCGGCGGCGTGATCAGGCCCAGCACCAGGTTGACCGCCACGACCATCGAAAAGTGGTACGGGTCGATGCCGAACTTGGCCGCGATCGGGTACAGCACGGGCGACAGGATCACCAGCGCGGGCCCGTTCTCCATGAAGGTGCCGACCAGCAGCAGCAGCAGGTTGACGGTGAGCAGAAACAGCCACGGGTACTGGATCGCGCCCAGCATCCAGTCGGCCACCGCCTGCGGAATGCTCTGGTAGGCCAGCAGCCAGGCCACCACCTGCGCGCCGCCGAGCACGATCATGATGATCGCGGTGGCGCGGCCGGTGCGCACCAGCGCCTGCGCCAGGTGGACCACGGTCAGCTCGCGGTAGACGAAGCGGCCCACCAGCAGCGCGTACAGAACGGCCATGGCCGAACACTCAGTGATGTTGAAGACGCCGGTGCGGATGCCCAGCAGGATCAGCAGCGGCATCATCAAGGCCCAGAAGGCACGCCTGAAGGTGCGCCCGACTTCGGCCAGGCTCGCGCCGGCGTGCACCGGGTAGTTGCGCCGGCGGCAGATGACGTAGGCCGTGGCTGCCATCGCCAGGCTGTACAGCACGCCCGGCACGATGCCGGCCAGGAACAGCTTGGTGATCGACAGGTTGGTCAGCACGCCGATCAGCACGAAGGTGATCGACGGCGGGATGATCGGCCCGACGATGTTGGCCGCAGCCGTCAATGCCGCCGCGAAGCCGCGTGAATAACCTTCCTTCACCATGGCCGGGATCAGCACCCGGCCGAGCGCGCTGGTGTCGGCCACCGCCGAGCCCGAGATGCCCGACATGAAGACGGCCGAGGCCACGTTGCTCAACGCCAGGCCACCGCGAAAGCGCCCGACCAGCGCGTTGGTGAAGTCGAGCAGCCGCTGCGTGATGCCGCCGCTGTTCATCAGGTCACCGGCCAGCAGGAAGAACGGAATGGCCAGCAGCAGCAGGTTGTCGATGCCGCCCACCACCTGCTGCGGGATGGCCATCAGCGGGATGTCGCCGACCCAGGCCAGCGTGGCCGCGCCGGCCGCCAGCAGGCTGAAGGCGACCGGAACGGCGCTCAGCAGGCAAGCCATCAGCACCAGCGACAGGATGCCGGCCAGCAGCATCAGAACACGCCTTCGTCGGCGCTCGACTGGGTGGCAAAGGGCGCGCCCAACAGCCGCGACAGCACCACCATCAGCAGGATCAGCAGCGCGCCCACCGGCAAGGCGGCGTAGGGCACGCTCATCGGGATTTCCATCGCCGCCGACTCCTGCACGGCGTTGAGCTGCGCGAACAGGAAGCCCTGCCAGGCCAGCAGTCCGGCGGCGCCGACCATCACCGCGTCACGCAAGGCCAGCGCCACGGCCTGGGCGCGCGGGCGCAACGAATCGACCAGTGACGTCACCGCCAGATGCCCGCCACTTCGCAAGGCCGAGGCCGAACCGAGCATGGTCAGCCACAGCATCATGAAGCGCGCCAGTTCCTCGCTCCAGCCGGGGGCCTTGTTGAACACGTAGCGGCCGACCACCTGCCAGATCATCGAACTCACCATCACCAAGATGGCGCAGCCAAGCAGGGCATCGAGCGTGCGTTCGATGCCGCGCGCAAGGGCCTGCAGGGTCACTTCACGGCCTGCATCTTGGTGACCCAGGGGGCCAGGTCAGGAAATTCCTTCGCCATCGGCAGCAAGGCATTGGCAAACGCCGCGCGGTCGACGCTGATGAACTCCATGCCCTTGGCCTGCAGGCGCTGCTTGATGTCGGCTTCGGTCCTGGCCATGCGCTCGGTGGCGGCCAGCATCACGGCGTCGCCTTCTTCCTTCAGCAGCCTCTGCACGTCCTCAGGCAGGCGCTTGAAACGCGGCTCATGGAAGATCCAGGTCATCGCGCCCGACACGTGGCCGGTTTCGATGACGTACTTCTGCACTTCGGCGTACTTCATCGACTCGATCCACTCGAGTGGGTTCTCCTGGCCGTCGACCACGCCTTGCTGCATCGACGTGAAGAGCTCGGCCGCACCCATCGGCACCGTGCTGGCGCCCAGGGTGTCCCAGGTCATGCGGTAGATCTTCAGCGGCGGCACGCGCATCTTGATGGTCTTCACGTCGGCCAGGTTGCGCACCGGCTTGTTCGACGTCAGGTGGCGCATGCCGCGGTAGCCCGCGCCGATGATGCGGAACGTGGTCTTGCGGGCGATCTCGTCGAACAGCTCGGCGCCCACCGGGCCGTAGTAGACCTTGCGGAAGTGGTCGAGGTCGCGCAGCAGGTACGGATAGGCCTCGACGCCGGCCACCAGGTTGTAGCGGTCGAGCGTGCCCACGCTCTGCAGCACGATGTCGTTGGTGCCGATCTTCAGGCCCTCGATCGACGCCGGCCAGTCGCCGGTGGAGCCGCTGTGCGCGATCTGGATCTTGACTTTGCCGCCGCTCCTGGTGTCGACCGCCTTGGCATAGGCCTCGGCCGTCTCGTACCAGATGTTGCCGGGGTTGTAGACATGCGCCATCCTCAGCACGGTCTGAGACAGCGCCGGGCCGGCGCCGAACGCGAGGCCGGCACAAACGAACAACGACGAGAGCAGCTTGCGAACCATGGTGACTCCTGGTGGATGCGCCACGCGATCCAGCATGTGGACCCGGGTCTGCGAATGAGAACTTGAAATGCTGTCATGTTCGGGTCGAGAATGTGCGGACAAATGAGCCTTGCAACGCATGGGACGGATCATCATGTGAACCTGCAAGGTCGGGTAAATGCCTAGCGCGATGACCGAACCGGGGCGCGCTGAAACCGCCGGCGCGCAGACCTTGCGCCGTGGCTTGGCGGTGCTGCGACTGCTCACGCGCGTCGGCCCGGGCGGCCTGCGCATGAGCGAGATCGGGCGCAGGCTGGCCTTGAACAAGGCCACCGCGGTGCGCCTGACACGCACGCTGGTGGACGAGAAATTCCTCTCCCACGACCCGGCCACGCGCACCTATCGGCTCGGCCCCGAGTCCTTTGCCGTCGGGCTGGCTGCCGAGCCCAGCTATGCGCTGCAGCGGCTGGCCGCGCCGCGCCTGCGCGCGCTGGCGCTGGAAAGCGGCGACTGGGTCTACTTCTCGGTGCCGCATGGCTTCGAGGCGATCTGCCTGTCGCGCGAAGAAGGCGACATCCCGATCCCGCCGGCGGCGCTCGACGCGGGTGACCGCACGCCGCTGGGCATCGGCGCCGGTGGGCTAGTGATGCTGGCCGCGCTGCCCGATGCCGAGGTCGAAGCTGCGCTGGCGCACAACGCGGAGCTGATCACGCGCAGCTATCCGCGCTGCGGCATCCCCGTCATCCGTCGCTTGCTGAAGGAGACGCGCGAGCAGGGCTACAGCGTGATCCCCGGCTTGATCGTCGAGGACTACTGGGCGCTGGCGGTGCCGCTGATCAACGCCCAGGGCCGGCCCGAAGGCGCCATCAGCCTGGTGGCCGGCGCCAGTCGCCTGCGTGTGGCGCGACGCGCAGCGCTGGCCGAGCGCCTGCTGCGGGTCGGGCGTGAGTTGATGGAGGCGGCTGCGGTCGGGGTGGCGACCGACCTGTAGCGACGGCCCGGATGGGTCGGTGATCGAGCACTTGGGGACAACCCTTGCGCTGCACCACATGAAGCTAGAACAGGAAGTAGCGCTGGGCCATCGGCAGCAGGGTGGCAGGCTCGCAGCTCAGCAACTGGCCGTCGGCGCGCACGGCATAGGTCTGCGGGTCGATCTCCATCACCGGCAGGTAGCTGTTGTGCACCATGTCGCCCTTCTTCACCTGGCGGCAGGCCTGAACCTTGGCCAGTCGTTTCTTCAGCCCCAGTTCGTCGCCGATGTCGCCGCGCAGCGCGGCCTGGCTGACGAAGGTCAGCGAGCCTCGGTGCAAGGCGCCGCCGAAGGATCCGAACATCGGCCGGTAGTGCACCGGCTGCGGTGTCGGGATGCTGGCGTTGGGGTCGCCCATCGCGGCGGCGGCGATGAAACCGCCCTTCAGGATCAGGCTGGGCTTGACGCCGAAGAAGGCCGGCTTCCACAGCACCAGGTCAGCCCACTTGCCGACCTCGACGCTGCCCACCTCGTGGCTGATGCCGTTGGCGATCGCCGGGTTGATGGTGTACTTGGCAACATAACGTTTTACCCGTGCGTTATCGTGGCGCTCGCTGTCGCCCGCCAGCGCACCGCGCTGCGCCTTCATCTTGTGCGCCGTCTGCCAGGTGCGGATGATGACCTCGCCGACCCGGCCCATGGCCTGGCTGTCGCTGCTCATCATGCTGATGGCACCCAGGTCGTGCAGCACGTCTTCGGCGGCGATGGTCTCGCGCCGGATGCGGCTTTCGGCAAAGGCCAGGTCCTCGGCGATGCCGGGGTCGAGGTGGTGGCAGACCATCAGCATGTCCAGGTGCTCGTCGACGTGTTGGCGGTGTAGGGCATCGTCGGGTTGGTGCTGCTGGGCAGGAAGTTGGCCTCGCCCACCCCGCGCAGGATGTCGGGCGCGTGGCCGCCGCCGGCGCCTTCGGTGTGAAAGGCACACAGCGTGCGGCCATGGGTGGCGGCGATGGTGTCCTCGACGAAGCCGCTTTCGTTGAGCGTGTCGCTGTGGATCGACACCTGCGTGTCGGAGGCTTCCGCAATGTCCAGGCAGTTGTCGATCGCGCTCGGCGTCGTGCCCCAGTCCTCGTGCAGCTTGAGGCCGATCGCGCCGGCTGCGATCTGCTGGCTCAGGGCCTCTGGCCGGCTGG
>JANOJJ010000861.1:0-4073 GCA_031408155.1 Rubrivivax sp. | reverse complement strand
ATTGGCGGCATCGATCAGCGCTTGGCATGCCGCAGTCAGGGAGTCGTGCGCCAGCAACACCTGACCAATGCTGGCATCGTCGAGCATGTCGGACAGGCCGTCTGAACACATCAGGTAGCTGTCGCCCGCCTGTACGTCGTGCTGGTGCGTCTCGAGCAGCACCGTATCTTCAACGCCTACCGCGCGCGTCACCAGGTTCTTGTTGGCGGAGAAGGCAGCCTGTTCGGGTGTGATCAGACCCGCGTCGATCTGTTCTTGCAGTAACGAATGGTCACGGGTGATTTGCTGCAGGCGCCCACCTCGCAGTCGATAGGCGCGCGAATCGCCGACATGCCCGACCAGCAAGCGGTTCTCGCGAATCACCGCCACCACCAGGGTCGTTCCCATGCCGGCGTACTGCGGGTTGGAGTTGGCCGCGTTGAAAATGGCCCGGTTGGCGTTGTCGACGCAGATGTCCATTGCACGGCGAACTTCAGCATCACTGGCATGCGACTGCGCTTCACGCAGCCAGCGGCCGAGTTCGGTGCGGATGAACGAGGTTGCCATGTTGCTGGCGACCTCTCCGGCGTTGTAGCCGCCCATGCCATCGGCCAGAACGGCCAGGGCGACCTCGTTGTCGAGCGCGACCGAGTCCTCGTTGTTGCTGCGCGCCCGACCAGGGTCCACGGCGGCGAAGAGCTCGATCGTTAGAGGCACGGGCAGGCGCTGCGGCAAGGGCGGAGTGGCGGATTGTGCATCGGATCCCACACGGCACCGGCGGCGCGAAGGAGTCAACCCCGTGACTTCGGACCGGCCACAACCCGCGGGTCGTGCGCCGGCAGTCCGGCGCGCAGGCGCGCCAGCCGGTCGGCGACCGCGGCCGCGTCAGCCGGGCGACGATCGGCGCGTCGTTCGAGCAGTTCAGTGACCAGCGCCGTTAGCCCTGCCGGCAAGTCGGACCGAAACGAGGACAGGCGCGGGGCCGTGCGATTGGCTGCCATGACCAGCAACTCACCGAGCGACGAGGCTTCGTGCGGGAGGCGGCCGGTCAGCAGTTCGAACAGCAGCACGCCAAGCGAATAGAGATCGCTGTGCGGACCGACCGGGCCTTCCGACAGTTGCTCGGGTGACATGTAGCCGGGGGTGCCGGAAATGATGCCGGTTCGGCTGCGGAAGGCGTCACCCAGTCTGGCCAGGCCGAAGTCTGCGACCTTGACGATGTCGCTCGGCGCGTGCACGAGCACGTTGCCGGGCTTGATGTCACGGTGAACAACATGGATGGCATGCGCCGCTGCCAGGGCGCGGGCGATCCGCTCGACCACGTGCAACAGGTGCGCCAGCGGCAGCAATCGGCCGGAAACGGTATGCATGCGCAGATCGTGGCCGGGCACGAGTTCCATCAGCAGGAAGGCGTAGTCACCGTCGCAGCCGCTGTCGAGCACCTTGACGATGTCGGGGTGGTCCAGCCGCAGCCCAAGGTTGGCTTCGCGCACGAAGGCCGACGCCATCAGCCCCTGGTCGTCGTCGCGCAGCAAAAAGGCCTTGATGGCCACCGCCTGGCCGTCGGGTGCGAGGGCTTCGTATACCTCACCCAGCCCCCCCTTGCCGAGCGTGCGAACCAGTTGGCAGCCGCCCAATCTGCGCCCCGGCGCAGCGCTCGGGTTGGCAGCCGTGAGGGCACTTGCTGGGTACAGTTCCTTGCTCATCAGTAGGCACGGGCCATGTCGCCAGGGACAGTATCACACCCCCCGCAGCTTGCCTGGCGAGCGAGCGTCGCAGTCGCAAGCCACCTTGCACGAAGGCACGAGTCGAGACGCCTTCGAGCATCGCTTGACCGAACTCGACTGGCCCGCCAACCGCTGCTGCATGGCACCGTTCGCCCTGGTAGGCAGGCTGGAACGGACGCACATCGTGGACCGGCTGGCACATCAGGTACGGCCGCTGCTCACCCCCAGCCGACGCCGTCGTGCAGGCGGCCGCGCACGACCGTCTATTTCGACAGCAACACCGGCACGCTGGAATGCTCCAGCACACTCTGCGCCACCGATCCGAGCAGTGCCGCCGTGTGCCCGCCCAGACCACGCGAGCCCATACAGATGAGGTCGCAGCCCTGGGTCTGGGCGAGTTCGGCGATGACCAGCCCGGGCGAGCCCACGCGGGTGTGTTCGGTGAACGTCAGTCCAGCGGCCTTGAGCGCAGCACGCGCCGGTGATATCGCGGCTTCACTGCGTTCTTGGTGGTAGTCCTGCAGCGACTGCGCGGCCACGAAGGTGGACACGTCGCCCGATACCGGCCTTTGTACATTCACCAGGTGCAGTTCCATCGATGCCGGATCGCGCAGTTCCTGCCGTATGGCCAGCGCATGCTGCACGGCGCTGGCCGAGCCGGCAGAGCCGTCCACCGCCAGCAAGACTCGCTGCAGATGCCGCTTTCCTGCCGCCAGGGCCACCGCTGCCACCGGCACCACGGCGGCACTCGCTGCGGCCAGCTTGCGTGCCGCCAGCCACTTGCCAACCACGATCACGCTGATGGCGCCCGCCAGCGGCGCACCCCAGTGCAGGAAGGCCGCCTCGGCATCCACCCAAGGCTTGTCCGCCGGGTCAGTCACGGCCATGTCGCCGGCAACCCAGCCCAGCAGCGCCGCGCCGACGGTGATGATGACCGGGAAACGGTCCATCAACTTGAGCAGCAGCTGGCTGGCGAACACCACCAGCGGAATCGAGATCGCAAGGCCAATGACGAGCAGCAACGTGTTGCCTTTGGCCGCAGCGGCCACGGCGATCACGTTGTCCAGGCTCATCACCAGGTCGGCCAGCAGGATGGTCTTGATCGCCGCGGCCATGCTGGTGCCGGCGTGGCCATGGCCGCCTTCGCCTTCGGCGGGCACCATCAGCTGGATCGCGATCCACAGCAACAGTCCCGCGCCGGCGAGCTTGAGGTAAGGCAGTCGCAACAACTCGACGGCGACGACCGTCAGCACGATGCGCATCAGCACCGCAGCGCCGCTGCCCCAGGCGACGGCCCTCTTCTGGTTGGCGGGTGGCAGGCCGCGCGCGGCCAGCGCAATCACCACCGCGTTGTCGCCCGACAAGACGATGTTGACGCCGATGATTTGTATCAGCGCGATCCAGAACTCGGGGCTCGTGTAGCTCATCGTCTTCCTCGGCGGCCGGGAGTCTGTGTGGGGTGGGATGTGTCCTGCCTGGACCTGAACGCCGGCGCATTGTAGGAAGCGCCCTTGCCGTCGCCGTTCGTAGAACCACGAACTAGACAGCCGCCACCGCCACCGCGGCAGCAGTCCATCCGCCGCTGCGGCTGACCATGCCGCCGGGTCTCGTGCGGTGGATGCGCCCTGGCATGATGCCGATCCTGATGTCCTCGGGCGTGAGCGTGCAGCCTTGAACACCGCGCGCACGCTCGAGCGCGGCCTGCAGCCGCACCGACGGGCTGGCTGAGGAATTCGAGATGAACCACTCCAGGCGCGCCTTGCGCCACCCCAGCTTCGTCATCGGCGGCGCGCTCAGCCTGGCGCTGATGCTGGCCGCGCTGCTGTCGCTGCTGTGGCAGCCGCACCCGCCGGCCGAGATCGACATGGCCAAGAAGCTGCTGCCGCCCAACGCCACGCACTGGCTGGGCACCGACCCCTTCGGCCGCGACATCGCCACCCACTTGCTGGTGGGCGCGCAGAACAGCATCCTGGTCGGCGTGATCGCGGTCGGCATCGGCCTGAGCGTGGGCGTGTCGCTGGGCTGCGTGGCCGCCGCGCGGCGCGGCTGGGTCGAAGAGCTGATCATGCGCGCAAGCGACTTCACTTTCGCCTTTCCGGCGCTGCTGACGGCCATCATGCTGACGGCCATCTACGGCCCAGGCCTGGTGATGAGCATCGTGGCCATCGGCATCTTCAACATCCCCGTGTTCGCGCGCATCACCCGCGGCGCCGCCAATGCCGTGTGGTCGCGTGAATACGTGCTGGCCGCACGCGCCGCCGGCAAGGGCGGCTGGCGCATAACCCTCGACCATGTGCTGCCCAACATCGCCAGCCAGTTGATCGTGCAGGCCTCGATCTCGTTTGCCACCGCGATCCTGGCCGAGGC
>JANOJJ010000639.1:0-1956 GCA_031408155.1 Rubrivivax sp. | reverse complement strand
GGTGAACGCCGTTGTCCATCCCGCTGCGCCCGAGTCGTGGGCGCGGGCCCCCGTGCTCGTGGTCGACGACGAGCCGGGCCTGCGCAACTTCCTGCTCAAGACGCTCAAGCCGCGCGCCGGTCAGGTGCTGGCCGCGGACTCGGCCGAGCAGGCCGAAGCGCTGCTGCGCCAGCACCGCTTCGACCTGGTGATCCTGGACATCACGCTGCCGGGCAAGAGTGGCATCACGCTGCTGCGCGAGATGCGCGAACAGGGCAACCCGTGCGAGGTGGTGCTGATCACGGCCTTTGCCGACCTCGACACCGCGATCGAGGCGCTGCGCGCCGGCGCCAGTGACTTCCTGCTCAAGCCCTTTCGGCTGACGCAAGTGCTCAACGCCTTCAAGCACGGGCTCGACCGCGCGCGCCTGAAGCGCGAGAACTGGGTGCTCAAGCGCTCGCTGTCGCAACGCACGCCAGCAGCCGACGCTCTGGTCGGCCGCTCGATCGTGATCAAGGGCCTGCAGGCAGCGCTGCAGCGCGTGGCGGCGGTCGACTCCACCGTGCTGCTGACCGGCGAATCAGGCACCGGCAAGGAGCTCGCGGCGCTGGCGCTGCACCGCCTGTCGGCGCATGCCAACGGGCCTTTCGTGCCGGTCAACTGCGCCCGTGTGTCGCCCGCGGCAATCGAGACCGAACTGTTCGGCCATGCCGGCGTGGGCGCCGAACGTCGCGACGGCCTGTTCGTTTATGCGCAAGGCGGCACCCTCTTCCTCGATGAGGTGGGCGAGCTGCCCTTGCCGCTGCAGGCCACGCTGCTGCGCGTGCTGGAGGCGCGGCGCATCCGCCCGGTCGGCGGCGAGCAGGAGATTCCGGTCGAGCTGCGCATCGTGGCCGCCAGCAACCGGCCGCTGCGGCGCGAGGTCGAGGCCGGGCGTTTTCGTGACGACCTGTACTGGCGGCTGCAGGTGGTGGAGATCACGCTGCCGCCGCTGCGCTCGCACAAGGAGGACATCCCCGAACTGGTGGCGCACTTCGTCGACACGCTGGCGCCGCTGCTCGGCGTCGATCCGATCGAGGTCACGGCCGACGAAATGCACTACCTGCAGCAATACGACTGGCCCGGCAACGTGCGTGAACTGCGCAACCTGATCGAACGCTCGCTGATCGTCGGCGCGCTCAACGTGTCGGCGCTGTATCAGAGCCTGGCGCGGCGCAACGAGGCGCGCAGGACGCCACTGCAGGGCCCGACCGACTTGCTGACGCTGGAAAAGCGCCACATTCTGGCGGTGCTCGACTCGGTGGCCGGCGACAAGACGCGCGCGGCGCAGTTGCTGGGCATCTCGCGCCGCACGCTCGAGCGCCGCTGCGCGGAGTGGGCCGAGTCTTGAAGCTGGCTCCGATCAGGCGCCTGGGGTTCCAGACGCTGAGCATCCGCAACAAGCTGCTGGTGATGGTGCTGGTGCCGCTGCTGGTGGTGCTGCCGCTGCTGGGCCTGATCGTTCTGGTGTGGAGCAACGCGGCGGTCGACCGGCTGCTGATCACCAAGATCCGCAGCGATCTGGCAGTCGCCAGTGGCTACTTCGAACGGGTCCTCGGCGAGGTCGGCGCCAGCACCGCGGCGGTGGCCGACTCGCATGCCCTGCATCTGGCGCTGGCCGAACCCGACAGCGGGCAGATCAACCGGCTGTTGATCGACTTCAAGGCCCGCGAGGGGCTGGATTTCATCAACCTGCTGGCCCCCGATGGCGCCCTGCGCGACGCCGAAACCCATGTCGCCGTGCTCGGTGTGGCGCCTTTCGCGCAGCTCGCGCCAGCGCTGCAAGCCCGGGTCGCCGTGCCGCTGGTGGCGACCCGCAACGCGGCGCCGAGCACACGCACGGCGGAAGACCGCGCAATGGTGCTGCTGTCCACCCGCGCCGTGCGCGCCGGGGATGGCAAACTGCTCGGCCATGTCCAGGCGGGGGTGCTGCTGAAC
>JANOJJ010000808.1:0-4751 GCA_031408155.1 Rubrivivax sp. | reverse complement strand
CGCTGCTCTGCGCCACCGAGCCGTCGAGCACGCTCTTGAGCGCCTTGTAGCCGGGCTCGCCCTCGTCGAAGCTCAAGTCGTCGCAGAAGACAACGAAGCGCTCGGGCCGTTCGGCCACCAGGTCCACCAGGTCGGGCAGGTCGACCAGGTCGGTCTTGTCGACTTCGATCAGACGCAGGCCGCGCTGACTGAATTCGTTCAAACAGGCCTTGATCAGCGAGCTCTTGCCGGTGCCGCGGGCGCCGGTCAGCAGCACGTTGTTGGCCGGCCGGCCGGCGACGAACTGCTCGGTGTTGCGCAGCAGCTTGACCTTCTGCGCGTCGACTTCCTGCAGGTCGGCCAGGCGGATGGTGGCCAGGTGGCGCACCGGCTCGAGCACGCCCGAGCCGGCGCGCTTGCGGTAGCGGTAGGCGATCGATGCCGCCCAGTCGGGTGCGGCGGCGGCGTGGGGCAGCACGGCTTCGAGCCGCGCGAGCAGCGACTCGGCTCGTGTGAGCAGCGATTCGAACGATGACATGCAGGAAGTTTAGAGGCTGTCGGCCAGCCGGCTCGACCGTCGCCGGCGCTCAGCCTCTCAGGCCGCCAGGCGTTGCAGCGGTCCTTCGATGGCTTCGGTGGGCAGCCGCTTGAAGCCCGAGCGCGCATAGCGCTGCAGGCGGCCGATGATCAGCGCGGTCATGGCCGAGGCCATGCTGCTGGCGTCGAGCGTGGGCGTGGCCGAGCCGCCGGCCTCGGCCGAAGGGCGCAGGCACTGGCGCAGTTGCGACTCGACGCGGTCGAAGAACTGGTTCATGCGAGTGGTCAGGCGTTCGTGCTCGAAGACCAGCGCGTCGCCGACCATCACGCGCGTCATGCCGGGGTTCCGCTCGCCGAACTGCAACAGCATCAGTGCGATGCGCTGGGCCTGCAGCGAGCCCGATTCGTCGCGTTCGGCGATCTGGTTGACGAGCGCGAAGACACTGCCTTCGATGAACTCGATCAGGCCCTCGAACATCTGCGCCTTGCTGGCGAAGTGGCGGTACAGCGCGGCTTCGGACACGTCGAGCTTGGCCGCCAGCGCCGCGGTGGTGATGCGCTCGGCGCCCGGCTGTTCGAGCATCCCGGCCAGCGTCTGCAGAATCTGCACGCGCCGCTCGCCGGGGCGCGGCCGCTTGCGCACCGTGGCGGCGGGGGCGGTGTCCGTGCTGAGGCTGGCGGGTGGGCCGTCCGGTACTTCGGGCGAGTCGGACATCGCGTCGCGCGCTGCGTTGGCTGGAGCCATGAGGGGAGTGCGGTTGATTCTGGCATAGGGCCAGGGCCGCTCCGGCTGCAGGTAAACACTGACGAACTTGGGGTCGCGAGGGTCGCCGCTGTGGGCTCCGCCTGCTGCAGCCCGGTGCCGATCAGCGTGCCTGGCGCCTCAGATCGCGGATCGACACGGCCTTGATGTCGACATAGGCCGGCTTGCGTGCGCGGTCGCCGGCGCGCGCCGGATGGCGCCGGATCCAGCGTTGCAGCCAGACCGTGCCCATGCCGATGCGGCGCGCCGCCTTCTGGTGCGCCAGCGTGTCTTCCACCAGCACGCAGCGCGCAGGCGGCACGCGCAGCCGCGCCGCCAGCCGGCGCAGCATGCGCGCGTCGGGCTTGGGCCGCAGTTGGCCGAACATCGACATGTCCTCGATCGTGAACACGCCGTCGAACAGCCGCAGCAGGCCGAGCGCGTTCAACACCCGCTCGGCGTAGGCCCGTGGCGCGTTGGTCAGGATGAATTTGGCGCCTGGCAGCGCCGCCAGCGCCGTCACGTCGTGCGGATGGCTGCGCACGCGGTCTTCCAGCCCCGGCAGCAGGTGGGTGTGATGCAGAAAATGCGCCGGCTTGACCGCGTGGTGACGCACCAGGCCGAGCAGCGTCGCGCCATAACGCTGAAAGTATTGGCGGCGCAGCGCATCAGACTGCGAGCTCGTCAGCCCCAGTTCGCGCTCGATGTACTCGCCCATCGCGAGCGACAGACCCGGCATCGCCGAACGATGCGCGTCGTGCAGCGTGTCATCGAGATCGAACAGCCAGATGCGCTTCATGCGACGGCTCGCACTGGCGGCACCCGCCGGCGCGGCGCACGGGCTCAATGCGAGCGGATCATGGTTCCGTACGCCTGGTCGGTCAGGATCTCGAGCAGCATCACGTGCGGCACCCGGCCATCGATGATGTGCACTGCGTTGACACCGCTCTTGGCGGCGTCGAGCGCGCCGCTTATCTTGGGCAGCATGCCGCCGCTGATGGTGCCGTCGGCAAACAGTTCGTCGATCTGGCGTGCGCTCAGGTTGGTCAGCAGCCTGCCAGCCTTGTCGAGCACGCCGGGCGTGTTGGTCAGCAGCAGCAGCTTCTCGGCCTTCAGCACGGTGGCCAGCTTGGCGGCCACCAGGTCGGCGTTGATGTTGTAGCTCTCGTTGCGCTCGCCGAAGCCGATCGGGCTGATGACGGGGATGAACTGGTCATCCTGCAGCGCCTTGACCACGCTCGGGTCGATCGACGTGATCTCGCCGACCTGGCCGATGTCGAGTTCCTTGTGCGGATCGTCCTTGTCGGCCAGCTTCATCTTGCGCGCGCGAATCAGGCCGCCGTCGCGCCCGGTCAGGCCCACCGCCTTGCCACCGGCGGCGTTGATCAGGCCCACGATGTCCTGCTGCACCTCGCCGGCCAGCACCCATTCGACGACTTCCATCGTCTCCTCGTCAGTCACGCGCATGCCCTGGATGAAGGTGCCCTTCTTGCCGATCTTGGCCAGCGCGTCGTCGATCTGCGGCCCGCCGCCATGGACGACGATGGGATTCATGCCGACCAGCTTGAGCAACACGATGTCCTCGGCAAAGTCCTGCTGCAGCGACGGATCGGTCATCGCGTTGCCACCGTACTTGATGACCAGGGTCTTGCCGTGGAACTTGCGTATGTACGGCAGGGCCTGGGCCAGGATCTCGGCCTGGTCCCGCGGCGTGATGTGGTCGAGCGAGTGTTCGTCGGCAGCTTGGGTCATGGCAGGTGGCAGGGCTTGAATGCAGCCCATTGTAGGAAAGGGACCCGGGCCCTGCGCTATGCTCGACGGCATGCTGAAGCTGCGCCGCAGTCGAGTCTGACGGCGCGCACCAAGCCGCAGCCAGCGGGACGCTCGACAACCATCTGCCCCGCCAGCGCGTTGGGTCCTGGCACCCCACAGGAGCATTCCCATGAAATCGCTGTTCACCCTTGCCGCCACGCTGGCCTTTGCCTCCTCGCTGTGGGCGCAGACGCCCAGTGCCCAAGGCGAGGTGACCAAGATCGACAAGGCGCAGTCCCGCATCACGCTGCGCCACGGCGAGATCAAGAGCCTCGACATGCCACCGATGACGATGGCCTATCGTGTCGCCGACGGCAAGATGCTCGATGGCGTTGCCGTGGGCGACCGCGTGCGCTTTGCAGCCGACAAGATCGGCGGCGTCTACACCGTCACGGCGATCGTCAGGACGCCTTGACCCGAGCCCTCGACCCGATGACCGGATGACCCGGACCGGGCCAAACCGGGTCGCCGGGGCGACGCCCGGGTGACCGGCCACGTCTACCCCTTCAGGCGCTCCGCCGACAGCCCCGACAGCCCCGAAAGTCCCCATGAGCAGCACCGTCCTCGCTTCGATCGTCAACCACCAGGTTCGTCTGGCCGCGCGACCGGTCGGACTGCCCACCGACGCCAATTGGCAGCACACCAGCGAAGCGTTGTCGCCGCCGGGAGCCGGTGGCGTGCTGGTCAAGACGCTGGCCCTGTCGCTCGACCCGGCCATGCGCGGCTGGATGAACGACGGCAAGAGCTACGTCCCGCCGGTGGGCATCGGCGAGGTGATGCGCGCCGGTGGCGTCGGTCTGGTGGTGGCCTCCGACAGCCCGGGCTATGCCATCGGCAGCCATGTCAGCGGCAGCCTGGGCGTGCAGGAATACTGCAGCATCCCTGCTGAACAGTTGCGCAAGAGCGGCCTGGCGCGCATCGACCTGCGCCTGGGCACGCTGACGCAGTGGCTCAATGTGCTGGGCATGCCCGGCATGACGGCCTATTTCGGCCTGCTCGATGTGGGCCAGCCGCAGCCCGGGCAGACGGTGGTGGTGTCGGGGGCTGCCGGCGCCGTCGGCCAGACCGTGGGCCAGCTGGCACGCATCAAGGGCTGTCGCGTGGTCGGCATCGCCGGCGGACGGGCCAAGTGCGACTGGGTCGTCAAGCAGCTCGGTTTCGATGCCTGCATCGACTACAAGGGCGGCGCGGTCAAGGACGGGCTGAAGGAACACTGCCCGAAGGGCGTCGACGTCTACTTCGACAACGTCGGCGGTGAGATCCTCGACACCGTGCTGACCCGCATCACGCGCGGCGCACGCATCGTGATCTGCGGCGCCATCAGCCAGTACAACAACACCAGCGCCGTGCAGGGGCCGAAGAACTACCTGTCGCTGCTGGTCAACCGCGCGCGCATGCAGGGCATGGTCGTGTTCGACTACGCCGACCGCTACCCGCAGGCGATTGCCGAGCTGGCGGGCTACCTGAAGGACGGCCGCATGAGCAGCCGCGAGGATGTCGTCGGCGGAGGCGTGCAGGCCTTCCCGGCCACGGCAAATTTGAGAGCGATTGCGCACGCATCGGACCGCTGCTGGGCGCCAGGGACCTGGGCTTCTCCTACGACGTGGTGCAGCCGGGCAAGATCTCCTGCCCGTTCCACAGCCACCGCGGCGAGGAGGAGATGTTTTTCATCGTGAAGGGG
>JANOJJ010000631.1:0-2926 GCA_031408155.1 Rubrivivax sp. | reverse complement strand
GCGGTGCACAACGGCAGCGCCCTGGCTGCCTCGTCGAACAAGTTGAACTGCGCGCTCAAGATCACGAATGGCGCGATTGTCTTGCCAGTCTCGGTGACCACGGCCGATGGCTATGTCCGTGTTTCGCGCTATCAAACCGTCGTCTTCACCGTCACCCGGAAGTGGATCAAGGTGAGCGACCTGCAGGCCGTGGCCACGGTGGCTGGCCTGCCCTTCGTGTCACCCACCGGTACCAACACCGGCTGGGTCGAGTACCTCGTCGGAGGCACCTACGTGTTTGGCAGCCCCCCGATTACGCCGACGGTCACGACGTCGCTTGTTGCCGTGCTGTTCGATTCCAACGGATCCGCTCCGAACTTCATTCGCGTCGTCGGTTTCAGGCAATCGGGCCAGACCACGGCCCCTGCCAGGACGTCGGCGGTCACCGGGTCTTGCTGGACCTCCTTGCAACCCTGAGCGCCCCGGTGACGCGTTACGGCTGGGTGCCTGGCACACGCCTGGAACCGATCGGCGCATGGTGGGCCGCCTACAGCCCGGCCAGTGGCGAGACCCATGTCCTCAATGACGAGAGCGCCGTCATCCTGGAATGGGTGCGCGAGCACGGTGACGGCACATCAGCCGAAGCGGCATCGGGACTGTCGGTCGAGCTGGCGGTCAGCGTCGAGCACTTGACGACGTCGATCGAACTGGGGTGGATGCCGCTGTTGGTTGCCGGGCTCGTCCGGCGAACAATCGACACTGCAGTCGCGGCAACGACGTGACGCAGATGGCGAGGGCGCCAAGTCTGGGCGCCGCGCGCGAGTCGCTGGTGGCGGACGGCTTGCGCGGAGCGGGCTTGTCGATCGACCTGGGTGTGGCCACGGTCCGGGTCCAGGGTGATGCCCAGGCGCTGCCCAGCCAGCTGCAATCCGTCTACGGCGACTTCCCGCTGACCCTGCATGAGGGCTGGGCCGACGTGCACGCCAGGGTCGATGCAGCCCATGGCCTGCGCCGCTGGCTGCGCCCTCAGGTCGTCTTCAGCAGCGACGGCCGGGAGATCTTCTCGCCCTTCCCCGCCGACTCACCACTGCCCCTGCTGGAGTGGGGCTGCAATTGGCTGATCGGGCAACGCCTGCACCACCTGTTGCTGTTGCATGCCGGCGCGCTGGAACGCGACGGGCTGGCACTCGTCCTGCCGGCAGTTCCTGGGTCGGGCAAGAGCACGTTCACGGCGGCGTTGGCCAACCGTGGATGGCGGCTGCTGTCGGACGAGTTTGGAGCCTACGATCTGGAGCAGGGGTGTTTTCGTGCTCTGCTCAAACCCGTGGCCTTGAAGAACGAGTCGATCCAGGTCATTCGAGCCTTTGCTGCTGGCGCCCGATTCGGCCCGCTGTTTCCGAAAACGCGCAAGGGCGCCGTTTCGCACATGGCGCCCGACCGCACGGCCGTCGCGCGCCGACACGAAGGAGCACGTCCCGGTGCCGTGGTCCTGCCGCGCTGGGAGGCTGGCAGCAACACCCATTGGGAGCCGCTGGCCGAACACGACACCTTCTCCGCCCTGGCCTTCAATGCCTTCAACTACCAATTGTTGGGCGAAGTCGGATTCGACGCTGTACTGGCCCTCGTGAGGCGCTGCCTGGCCTGGAGACTGGTGTACAGCGATCTCGACGACGCCATTCGCACGATCGAACGAGACTGGCCACGCGTCGTCGATCACCAGCCCAGGTGATGGCCCCGATCGTGCCGCCGGCCCTGGCCTGGTTGCAGGCCCTGCACCAGCCCAGCCTGGTGCTGTCGTGGTCCATCCATGATTGGCAACGCGTGACTCGACTGGCGCGCAGACTTCGCCTGCTGGGCCGCCTGGCGGAGCGCCTGGACGATCCCGCGCTCGACCGCCAATTGCCCGACGCCGTGCGCCGACACCTGTTGGCCGAACGGCGCCAGTCGCGCTGGCGCTTGCGCATCGTGAGCTGGACATTGGAGCAGCTGACGCTTCAACTGGGACCGCAGGACCACCCGCGAGTGCTGCTCAAGGGGGCGGCGTATCTGGCGCAAGACCTTCCCGTGGCTGCTGGACGGCTGCCATCGGATATCGACATCCTGGTGCCGCGAACGGCCTTGGCAGACACCCAGGCGCGTCTGCAGAACGCCGACTGGGCCGAAGCTGAAATGGACC
This sequence comes from Rubrivivax sp., assembly GCA_031408155.1. Taxonomy (GTDB): domain Bacteria; phylum Pseudomonadota; class Gammaproteobacteria; order Burkholderiales; family Burkholderiaceae_C; genus Rubrivivax. Next base: position 771 of record JANOJJ010000631.1, on the reverse strand, counting down.
TCCATGACCAGCGCTATTACCGTGAGTGGAGCCACGAAGTAGCCCCGATGCGGCATGCCGACTTCGGGATGGAACTCGACCTCCATCACGGCATCCTGCCACCGGTGGCCAGCACCACGGTGGACCCGGAGTTGCTGCTGCGACGGCTGCAGCCGTCAGGCATGCCAGGGTGGAAGGTGTTTTGCCCGGTCGACCAGGTGCTGCATTGCGCGGCCCACCTCTTCTTCGATTCCGAGCTGCGCGACCGGCTACGGGACCTGGTGGATCTCGATGGACTGCTGCGGCACTTCTCGCAGCATCCGGAGTTCTGGCTCGATCTGACGGATCGAGCCGGCGAACTGGGGCTGGTCGAGCCGCTGGCGCTGACGTTCCACTACACCACGCGGTGGCTGGGCACACCGATTCCGGACCCGGTTCGGCGTCGCCTGCAGCCCCGGGTGCCTGGGCCGGCGCGCCAAGCCTGGCTGCTGCCGCTGCTCGATCGCGTGCTGTGGCCCACCGAGCCCGACGAACATCCGGCGCGCAGCCAACAGCTCGCAGCCACCGCCTTGCTGGCCCGCTACCACTGGGGCAGGCTGCCCCTGCATCTGCTGCTGCCTCATTTGTGGCGCAAGGCTCGCAGCCGACGCGTTGGAGAAAGCGAAAGCGACGACCGCTTCTGATCCTGCGCCGGGCTACAGTGAATTCCCCTGTCGGAGAAGTCCATGCGTTCGAGCAATGCCCCCGCCCCCGCCCTGTCCGACCTCCTTCGCCGCATGCCCAAGGCCGAGT
>JANOJJ010000760.1:0-4345 GCA_031408155.1 Rubrivivax sp. | reverse complement strand
TTTTGCGGCGTCCGCTCAATCTGTTTCCTTAAATGAAGATGCCAACTTAAACATTACGCTAACGACTAACTATGCCGGCGTGAATTCGCTTACTTATACCATTTCTACTTCACCGCTACATGGTTCATTAACTTTTGTATCGGGTTCCACCTATAATTATGTTCCGACAGGAAATTACAATGGCCCCGACTCTTTTGTTTTCTATGCAACCGAGGCAGGCAATAACAGTACCACGGCAATTGTTAGCATTACGGTTAATCCTATTAATGATGCACCAATAGCGGTAACCGAAAGCTTGAATGCGGTTGCTAATGTTCCGGTGGTTTATGATGTGGTGGCAAATGATACGGATGTTGAACTTAGCACCTTGACGATTACGGCGGTTACAACACCGGCGCATGGTACGGCGGTAATTGAAGCCAATAAAATCAAATACACAGCGACTAATGGCTATTCGGGTAGTGATTCCTTTATGTATACCATTTCTGATGGTAGCTGACCCGCTGGTGGTCGAACGCATCGAGGTGCTGCGCGGCCCGGCGGCGCTGCTGTTTGGCGGCAGCGCGGTCGGCGGCGTCGTCAACGCGATCGACAACCGCATCCCGAAGGCGCGCATCGACGGCGTGTCCGGCGCTCTGGAGACCCGCGTCGGCAGTGCCGCCAGCGAGCGCGCCGTGTCCGCGCTCGTCGAGACCGGTGGCGCCGGCTTCGCGCTGCATGCCGACGCCTTCGGGCGCAAGACCGGCGACCTGCGCGTGCCGGCGTTCGACCGACCGCTGCAAGACGGCAGCACCGAGCGCCGCACGCGCATCGTCAATTCGGCCAGCCGAGCCCGTGGTGGCGCCGTGGGTTCGTCGCTCGTGTGGGGTCACGGCTACATCGGCGCCAGCATGGAAACCTACCGCAACGATTACGGCATCGTCGCCGAGGACGACATCACGATCCAGATGCGCCGGGACAAGGTGGCGCTCGCCGGGGAACTGCGCGTGCCCGACGGCTTCATCACCACGCTGCGCGGCCAGGCCGCTGGCACCGATTACCAGCACCAGGAGATCGAGGGCGACGGTTCGGTAGGCACGACCTTCAAGACCCGGGGCAGCGACGCGCGGGTCGAGGCGGTGCACAAGGCCCTGGCCGTGGCTGGGGGTCGCATCCAGGGCACGGTCGGGATGCAGTTCGAGTCGTCACGCTTCTCGGCGCTGGGCGAGGAGGCCTTCGTCCCATCGACACGCACCCGGCAGACCGCCGCCTTCCTGCTGGAGCGCTGGACCTGGGGCGACAGCGGCCACCTCAGCGCCGGCGTGCGCGCCGAGCACGTGCGGGTGCGCTCCGAGGGCGACGCCGTCGGCGCCGATGCGCAGTTCGGGCCGCCGCAGGATCGCAGGTTCTCGCCGCGCAGCGCGTCGCTCGGCGCCGTGCTGGACCTGAGCCCGCAGTGGCAACTGTCCTCGAGCGCGTCGTACACCGAGCGGGCGCCGACGAGCTACGAGCTCTATGCCAACGGCGTGCATGCCGCGACCAGCACCTACGAGCGTGGCGACCCGCAACAGGACCCCGAGCGTGGCCGAAACCTCGACCTGGCGCTGGGCTGGAAAGACGGCGCCAGCCGCATCAAGGTGGGTGTCTTCGAGAGTAGATTCGCCAACTACATTGCCCTGACGTCCACGGGCGAGCCGGAGTTCGTCGACGACGCGGGCGACAGCTTCCCCGTCTTCGCGTTCCGTGGCGTGCGTGCGCGGCTCTACGGCCTGGAGGTCGAAGGGGCCTGGCGCGCGATGGAAGGCGTGCGCACCATCGACCTCGATGCCAAGCTCGACATCGTGCGTGGCAGCAACGAGGTCAGCGGCGAAGCCCTGCCGCGGCTGGCGCCGCGACGCGCCACCGTCGGCGTGAACCTGGTGCAGGGCGCGTGGACCGCACGCGCCGAGGTGCAGCACGCGAGCGCGCAGAGCCGTGTTCCGGCCGCCGATGTCGCCACGTCGGGCTGGACCCTGGTCAACCTGTCTGCGAGCCATGCACTGAGCCTGGCGGACAGAGAAGCGCTGTTGTTCGTGAAGCTGCAGAACGTCGGCAACAAGCTGGCCTACAGCGCGAGCACGATCGGCACTGTGCGATCCCTGGCCCCGTTGCCGGGGCGGAGGCTGGCGGCAGGCCTGCGGATTTCGTTCTGAGCGGAGCGCTGTTCGGCAACTCAGTGTCAGCAGCGTGTGGCTCTTATCGTCGTCGTCGATTGCGCCACTGGTCGAGGCGGTGCGCGAGCGCGTGATTGCGGCCAGATGAAATTGCGCTCAGCGCTCGGAGAACGTGGTCGAGACCTGACTTGAATCAATCACTATGAGTTTGCCCAGACAAACAGTTGCGTCAGCTTTCAGCACACAAGGCTTGAGTTGCTGCCCAGTTCGATCTTGAGAATGTCTCACCCCACTCATCCACAAACGTAAACCCCATGAACTCGACCCAGCTGTGTGCGCGCGGGCTTGAGCGGCTGGCGCGAGGACTTGCCTTCGCGGCGGGCCTGTGGGCAGCCGGCGCGGCCATTGCTCAGACCCCGTTGACGCCCACGCAGTCGCTCGGCCTGCGACGTGAGGCTCAACGGGCGGGCGCGGCCAAGGATTGGCTGATTGGCGGATTTCGCGTCGACGAGTGGTTTGACGCCCGACGGACGACCACGCACGATGGAAGAGCTGCCGATGTCCCGCGTCGCCGACGCCAAGTGCAACGGGTGCCACACGACGGGCTACGAGTTCGTCAAGGACAAGGCCACCAACATATGGAAAGGCGTGGGCAAGGGCGAGTTGGGTAGCGCCTGCGAAAAGTGCCACGGCCCGGCCAGCAAGCATGTCGCGCAGGCCGAGGATGCCAAGGCCCGTGGAGTCGCGCTCGCGCCCGAGCAGACCACGGTCGTGCATCCGCTCAAGGATCTGGGTCCCCTGCAGCAGACGGAGGTGTGCGGCCAATGCCACGGGCGCAGCTCGAACAAGACCGTTGCCGACTTGTCGTTCCCGGTCGGGATCCTGCCGGGTGACGTGGACATGACCGGACGTGTGCGGTTCTGGAGCTTCTCCGGGTCCAGCAACCCGACCGAGACCGCGTACTTCTGGCCCAACGACTGGGCAAGCCGCAATCGCCAGCAGTGGCAGGACTTCACCAAGAGTGCCCACTTCAACAAGGCCGGCATGAGTTGCCTGACCTGCCACACCTTTCATGTCAAGGCGGAAGACGCGCAGCTGCGGCAGAAGCCCGAACAGCTCTGCACGGGTTGCCACACCGCATCCGGGCATGCCAAGCGCAACAACGCCGAAATGTTCGCGGACAGCCCAATGGCGCGCGCCGGTGTCCAATGCGTGGACTGTCACATGGCCAAGATCGGCTCGCGCTCGCGCGCACAGAAGATCGCAGCCGAGGCGCGAGCCAAGATCAACCTCGTTGTGCTGAACGGCGGCATGGGTTTCCACAACCAGGGCCAGGCGATGACGCACCTCTGCGCTGCAAAGGCGCTGGCCGGAAAGGCCGCCAGGACGCGATGACGAAGGCCGTTTCGACCGCACATTTCCGGCGCCAGGGGTACTGCGCACGTTTGTGGTGGCGGCGTTGGGTCTGTGGGTCGGCGCCTGCGGCGCCGCGGTGGTGTTCGAGCGCGTGGCCGACGGCGTCTACGCCCATGTCGGCGACATCGTCTACGTGGACGGCTTGCTCGCCGTGCTTCCGGTCAGCAGCACCCGCGCCTGGTTGGACGCGTTCACGGCCCTGGAGCAGTGGGCGCCCCGGCGCGCCGTGCAAAGCGGATCAGTCATCGGCGAGATCCCAGATCAGGTGGGCATCTACCAACAGCCGATAGCGAGCACCCAGTGCATCAGTGCGCGCCTGTGCGGCACCGAGCGCCGCCTCGATGGACTGCCGGCGCACCAACAACAAGGCTTGGAGGTCGGCCTCTCCCAGGGTGTAGGCGGGCATTGAGGCATCGCCCGCCTTGCGTCGCGACGATGCCACCATGAGGTTGGCAGCCGTCTTGGAAATCGACCGTGATGTCGACGATGCCGTAGGTCCCAGGCCAGCAGCAGCACGAGCACCCAGCGGCCCAGCCACCACCCGTCCAGCGTCGTCGCGCGAGCCGCCGAAGCCGGTCTTGAGGTGGGACAGCGGGGTCGCGTGTTGCGTGGAGCGTGGAGTGTTTCGCTGAGTGCCTGTGTGCTGACGGACGGATTGTGCCGGGGTCAGAACCGGGCGGACCAGCCGACGGTCCACGCGAAGTCGGGCGCCGCCTTGGTGAGCCCGCGCGCCACGGCCACATCAAGCTGCATGTCCTTGGTCAGCAGGTAAGCCAGTCCGGCGTCGAAGGTCACGA
>JANOJJ010000628.1:0-8258 GCA_031408155.1 Rubrivivax sp. | reverse complement strand
CGCCGCGAGCCTGTAGGGCTTCGACGATGCGCAGCTTCTGCGCCGGCTGCACACGCGCGAAGACGGCAATGCCGGGCAGCGCGTCACGCAGTTCGGCTTCGCCCATGCGCTCGAGCTCGGCGCCGTCGACGGCGCGGTCGCCGTCGCGTGCAATGCCCAGCGCGCGCGCGATCGCCAGTCCGGTCAGCTTGTGGTCGCCGGTCACCATCAGCGGCCGGATGCCGGCGGCGCGGCATTCGGCCACCGCGGCCTTGACCTCTTCACGCGGGGGGTCGATTTCGCCGACCAGGCCGAGCAGCCGAGCGCGGCCGGTCAGCGCGTCGAAGCCGGCGCTCGGGTCCAGCGGGTCGTCGTCGACCTGAGCCAAGGCCAGCACGCGCAAGGCCTGCCGGGCCATGCCTTCGGCGGCATCGTGGGCCGCGCGCAGCGTCGCCGCCGGTTCGGCACTGCACAGACGCAGCACCGCTTCGGGCGCGCCCTTGATGAAGACGCGGCGCGGCGCGTCGGCCAGGCGGTGGCGCGTCGCCATCAGCTTGGTGTCGGAATCGAAGGGCAGCTCGGCTTCGCGCGGGGCTGCGGCGTCGACCGCGGCCAGGTCGAGCCCGGCCTTGGCGGCCAGCACGCGCAGCGCGCCTTCGGTCGGGTCGCCCAGCACCGTCCAGGCCGAGCTGCCGTCGGCTGCGGGCGGGCGCAGGTGGGCGTCGTTGCATAGGGCAGCCGCCGTCGCCAGCGCCTGCAGCGCGGGGTCGGCGCTCGCCAGCAACTGGCCAGCCTGGCTGAAGCCGCCGGCGGGCACATAGCCGCTGCCGCTGACCGCGACCTCGCGTCCATTGCCGGCCGCGCCCGGCAGCCACAGCGCCACCGCCGTCAACTCGTTGCGCGTCAGCGTGCCGGTCTTGTCGCTGCAGATCACGGTGGTCGAGCCAAGTGTCTCCACCGCCGACAGGCGGCGGATGATGGCGCCCTTGGCGGCCATGCGCTGCATGCCCACCGCCAGCGCGATCGTCATCGCCACCGGCAAGCCCTCGGGCACCATCGACACCATCTGGCTGATGGCCACCATCACCAACTCGGACAGCGGCAGGTCGCGCCACAGACCGAGCACGACGACCACCACGAACAGCGCCAGTGCGGCGACCACCAACTGGCGACCGAAACGTTCGATGCGCTGCTCCAGCGGTGTCGGCGGTTCCTGCGCGCCCTGGGTCAGGTCGGCGATGCGACCGACCTCGGTATGCGCGCCGATGGCCACCACCAGCGCGCTGGCGCGGCCGGCGCTGACATGGGTGCCCGAATAGACCATGCAGTGGCGGTCGCCTAGGCCGGTGGCCTCGGCGACCGCGGCCACCGACTTGGCCACCGGCACCGATTCGCCGGTCAGTGCCGCTTCGGCCACGTGCAGCTGGGCGGCATCGAGCAGGCGCGCATCGGCCGCCACGGCGTCACCGGCAGCCAGTAGCAGGACGTCGCCCGGCACCAGCTCGCTGGCCTGCAGCAGCTGCTCGGCGCCGTCGCGTCGCACCCGCACCTGCAACGCCGACAAGCGGCGCAGCGCGGCCATTGAACGTTCAGCGCGCCCTTCCTGGTGGCTGCCGATAACCGCATTGACCAGCACCACGAGCAGGATCACGCCGGCGTCACCCAGATGCCCCAGCGCTACCGCCAGGCCGGCGGCGACGAACAGGATGATGACCAGCGGGCTCTTGAGCTGGCGCACGAAGACACGCCAGGCTGGCCGTGGCGGCGCTTCGGGCAGCGTGTTGGTGCCGAGCTCGGCCTGGCGCTGGCGCACGCTGGCGGCGTCCAGACCGCGGCTGGCGTCGCTGGCCAGTTCGGTCAGGGCCTGGCCGGGGCTCAGGGCATGCCAGTCGATGGTTCCGGGGGGGCTTGTTGTTCGCTGCATGGTGTCTAGGATCCTCGGGCCGAGCATGGCGGTCCCGTTGAGTGGGTGTTTGCGCCGGCGCAACGCTGGCATGCCGGATTCAGGCCCGACCCGCCCCCGCATTCGGGGGGTGGCAGCGCTTGACTGTTACCAACCGGTCTGCTTTGAAACGTCGTGTTCATTCGTATTCTGCTCACCCGCATCCGGTTCCGGTCGGGCCTGCCCGGCGGCTCGTCGAACGGCGCTGGCAGCCGAAATTTAACCCTCGGAGGAGTTCCTATGAAACCCTGGTCCCGACTTTCTGCCGTACTGTCCGCTGCGGTCATCGCGACCGGCGCCAGCCTGCCGCTGCAGGCGGCGCCGCTGATCGCCAATGGTGGCTTCGAGGCGGGTTTCGCCTCCTGGACGCGACTCGATGCACTTGGCAGCGACGGTACGTTCTTCGTCCAAAGCGGCAGCGCAAGCCCCGTCAATGGCGACCCCGTGCCCGCGCCGCCACAAGGCAACTTCGCGGCCATGACCGATGCCTTGGGTCCGGGCTCGCACCTGCTGTACCAGGACTTCACGGCGGTGGGCGGCAACGCGATGCTGGTCTTCGACCTCTTCATCGGCAACCGGTCAGACCGCTTTGCCCGGCCTGCCAACCAGAGTCTGGCCTTCGATCTGACCAGTCAGACGGGCCTCCAAACGTTGAACCAGCAAGCCCGGGTCGACATCCTGCTGGCCGCTGCCGACCCCTTCAGCGTGGCCGCGGCCGACATCCTGCTGACGCTGTACCTGACGCAGGAGGGTGACGCGCTGGTCAGCGGCTACACCACGATCACGGCCGACATCGGTGCCTTGCTTACGGCGCACGCCGGCCAGACGCTGCGCCTGCGTTTTGCCGAGACCGACAACCTGGCGCAGTTCCAGCTCGGCGTGGACAACGTGTCGATCGAGGCGGTACCCGAGCCGGCGTCGATCGCGCTGCTGGGCGCCGCCCTGGCTGCGTGGTGGACCGGTCGCAGGGCTGGCCGCCGGCGTACGCTGGCCGCCGCAACCCTGCTCTCGGCCTCGTTGGCGCTGCCCCTGGCCGCGCAAGCCGACACGATTCCGGTGCAGGTGCTGGATCCGGCGCTGGAGGTGACGACCGTGCTCAACACCGGCATCAGCCAGCCGATCGGCATCGTCTTCCTGGGTCGCGACGACTACCTGGTGCTCGAGAAGGCGTCGGGCCAGGTCAAGCGCGTGATCAACGGCGTGCTGCAGGCCAACCCGGTGCTCGACCTGGCGGTGAATTCGAACTCCGAACGCGGGCTGCTCAGTCTGGTGCTGCACCCCAACTTCCCGACCACGCCCTACGCCTACGTGCGCTGGACCGAGAGTTTGACCGGCGTCGACAGCGGCGTGGTATCCGAGGTGCCACTGCTGGGCAACCGGGTCGACCGCTTCTCGTGGAACGGCACGACCCTGGTCCAGGACATCAACCTGATCCGGCTGCGCGCGCGCCAGACCGACAACCAGGCGGTGCCCGGGCACCCTGGCAGCAACAACGCCAACGAGGCCGGCAATCACAACGGCGGCGTGTTGCGCTTCGGCCCCGACGGCAAGCTCTACCTCTACATGGGTGACCAGGGCCGGCGCGGCTGGATGCAGAACCTGGCCAACGGGCCGTTCACCAGCGCGCCCTTCGTCGACGACACCTTCGGCGGTCCGGCGCCCGACGACGCCCACCTGTCGGGCGTGATCGTGCGGCTCAACGACGACGGCTCGACCCCAGCCGACAACCCCTTCTTCGCGGCCGGCGCGGCGATTGGCGGCGAGGTCGGCGCCAACGTCCAGAAGATCTTCTCGTACGGTCACCGCAACGGCTTCGGCATGGCCTTCGACCCGGTCTCGGGTGCACTGTGGGAGACCGAGAATGCCGACGATGCCTATGCCGAGCTCAACCGAGTGGTACCGGGCCTCAACGGCGGCTGGATCCAGTTCGCCGGCCCGGTCAGCCGCGAACCCGACTGGAAGAAGATCGAGGTCACGCAGTTCACCAGCGCCTTGCAGCAGGTCCGCTACCCGCCCACCCGCGCGGCCTACAGCGGTGCCGCGGCGATGGCGCGCCTGTTCATGCTGCCCGGTGCCGTCTACAAGGACCCCGAGCTGAGCTGGCGCTACGAGATCGGCCCTTCGGGCACCACCTTCGTGCAGGGCAACGCGCTCGGTGCCGAGTACGACGGCACGCTGTGGATGGGCTCGTCGCGTGGCTTCGCGCAGGTCGGCGCCAACGGCGGCAGCCTGTACCGGATCCGGCTCACGGCCAACCGCCTGAACGTCGACGTGAGCGCCGACCCGCGGCTGGCCGACCATGTGGCCGACAACCTGTTTCGGGCGCGGAAGTTCGACGGCACCGAAAGCGAGACCTTGCAGATCGGCCGCGGCTTCGGCACCACGCCGAGCATCGAGCAAGGGCCCGACGGCAACCTCTACGTCGTTTCGCTGACCGACAACACGATCTACCGCATCAGCCGCAAGCCCTGAGCCCGCACACGCATCGGTCCCTGCGGACCGATGCGTGGCTGGCGAGGGCCCGAGGACATCTCGTGTCCGAGGGCTGAGCCTGCCTTGCTGCTCGCCCGTGGGGCCACCTTCGACCCCTACCCGTACATCCTGCTCAACCTCTTCCTGTCGATGCTCGCGGCGATCCAGGCGCCGGTGATCCAGATGTCGCAGAACCGCCAATCCGAGAAGGACCGCCTGGCGGCCGAGCATGACTACGACGTGAACCTGAAGGCCGAACTGGGCAGCGTGCGCTGACGCACCGATCGTCGTGCAGTGGCGGGTGCATGCTCGGGCGAGCGACCACTTCAGCCCCGACCTTGCCGATCGATCGCCGTCTCGGCGCAGCGACCCACAATGACGAAGAACCCTCGACCGGATCAGTGCCTGCCGCCGCCGGCCGGCGCGCGGTCAGATGGCCCGCGGTTCGCCGAGCCGATTGACGCTGATGGTGGCTCCGGGCGGCGAGGCCATCTGAACGCGATGCTCCTGACCGCGGAAGCTGTAGGTCACTTCCCAGAACTCGGGCCGAGTCGAGGCCGGCGTGTTGGCGCAGCGCTGCACGTCGCGCGTCACGTCGTTCGAGCCGCGGCCACTGCGTCCACCGATGACCCCGCCGGCCACTGCACCGCCAACGGTGGCCAGGTCGCGACCGCTGCCGCCGCCGATCTGGTGGCCCAGGATGCCGCCGATCACGGCGCCGGCCAGGGCGCGTGGCACGTTGGCTTCGCGGTCTTCCTGCCGGACCTGCTCACGCTCGGTCCAGCAGCGCTGCTCGGGCTGCCCCATCACCGCGCGCACCGAAGTCACGTCGACCTGGAAGATGCGTTCGTTGTTGCGCCGGCGAGCGTCGTAGGCCGGTCGCGAGGCGTAGCGGTCGTCGTCGATAGCGGCATTGCCGTTCAGCAGTCGGACCGAGGAGACGCGGTCGTTCAGCCCCATCGCGGCCAGCGAGGCATAGCGTCCCGGGCGCAACACGACGCAACGGCCGCCGAAGCGCACTTCTTCGCAAGCCTCCCAGCGGTTGCGCAGCACTTCCACCGACGAGGCGCGGTCGTTGAAGCCGAAGCGTTCGAAGTTGCCGATCGGGCGCTGGGTGCTGAAAGAACGGCCGTTGAAGTCGTCGTGCTCGTAGAAGGTGACCCGCGCGCTGGCGCTGCCGGCCAGTGCCAGACCGATCACGGCCGTCGCGAGGCTGTATTTTGCAATCATGGGGGTTCAAGTTGAGCCCAGCAAATGCCGAAGGTCGAATCGAACTGCCGCCTGCATGGGTTGGCACGAGTCTGTCCGGCCCGGCCCGCAACGGCCAGCAGACGGCGCCGCATGCGGGCGTCGTCGTCGTCCTACGCTGCTCGCCGGCGCTTAGCGCCAACGTAGGACGATTCCGACAACCTGCCGCAACGCCCGCCGATGGCGCCGGCGCAGCGGCGGCCCATACTCTGCCGAGCCGCGTTTGGCCCGCATGCCGCGCGGTTGCCCATGCACCCCCTCAAGACTTTCCTCGTCGAAGACAGCGCCGTGATTCGCGAAAGCCTGGTCGCGACGCTGCAGGAGCTGGTGGGCGTGGACGTGGTGGGCTTTGCCGAGGACGAGGCCTCGGCGACCTTGTGGCTGGCGCAGCCCGGGCACCGCGCCGAGCTGATGATCGTCGACATCTTCCTCAAGGCTGGCTCCGGCCTGGGCGTGCTGCGCTCGGCCAAGGCGATGGCGCATGTGCCCAAGCTGGTGGTGCTGAGCAACTACGCCACCGCCGACATTCGCCGCCGTTGTCTCGAGCTCGGTGCCGACCGGGTGTTCGACAAGTCCGGCGAGATCGATGCACTGATCAGCTACTGCAGCGACCTGGCCGACGCCGTCCCGTCGCCTCAGTGAATCAAGCCGTTCTTCAGCGCGTAGTAGGTCAGGTCGCTGTTGGACGCCAGTTGCATCTTCTCTAGCACCCGGCTGCGGTAGGTACTGACGGTCTTGACGCTCAGGCACAGGCTGTCGGCCAGGTGGCCGATGGTTTCGCCCTGCGCGAGGCGCAGGAAGACCTGCAACTCGCGCTCGGACAACTGCTCGTGCGGCGGGGTGTCCAGTCCGCCAGCCAGGCCGTCGGCCAGCCGCTCGGCGACGCCGGCGGTGATGTACTTGCGTCCGCGCGCCACGGTGCGGATGGCCTTGATGATGTCGTCGGGGTCACAGTCCTTGTTCAGGAAGCCGCTCGCGCCCTGGCGCAGCATCGCGGTGGCGTAGTGCGCCTCGGCAAAGCCGCTCAGGATCAGCACTGGCAGGTCGGGAGCGCGCGCGCGGATCGCGGCCAACGCGTCGACGCCGCTCTGGTCGGGCATCGAGATGTCCAGCACAACCACGTCGACTTCGCCACGGCGCACGATGTCCAGCGCGTCGCGTCCGCTGGCGCCCTCGGCCACGACCGAGAAGTCGGCCTGGTCGGCGAAGAACTGGCGCAAACCGGCTCGCACCATGGCGTGGTCATCAATGAGTGCAATGCGGATCATGGGTTCACATGGTCCCACGTTTGGGCCTGATGCGATGGACAGTTTTGCAATGCTTGTCGAGGACCTGCCGCTGCTGGCCCTGGCCGCCGGTCTGGGTGCCGCGGTCACCATCGGGCTGCTGGCGACGCTGCGCGCCAGCTTTGCCGGCCAGCGCGCACGCACCGAGGTGCAGCGACTGGCCCAGGTCGAAGAGGCGCGGCTCGAGCTGGTGGTCGCGCAGCGCACGGCTCAGCTCACCGAGTTGGCGCACCACCTGCAGATCGCGCGCGAGGACGAACGGGCGCGGCTGGCACGTGACCTGCACGACGAACTGGGCTCACTGCTGACGTCGGCCAAGCTCGACGCCGCACGCATCCGCTCGCGCCTGGCCGGCACCGCGCCCGAGGCCCTGGAGCGGCTGGCCCACCTGGTGAGCACGCTCGACAGCGTGATCGCGCTCAAGCGCCGCATCACCGAGGACCTGACGCCGTCGTCGCTCAATCACCTTGGCCTGGTGGCCGCGTTGGAGATCCTGGCGCGCGAATTCAGCGAGGCGTCCGGCGTCGAGGTGCATTGCACGCTGGTGCCGGTGCAACTGGAGCCCGCGGCCCAGCTCACCATCTACCGGCTGGTGCAGGAAGCGCTTACCAACATCGGCAAATACGCTCGCGCAGCGCATGTTTGGCTCAACCTGGCGGCCGCGGACGGACAGGTGGAGGTGTCGGTGCGAGACGACGGTGTCGGGTTCTCGGCACCGGCCCGGCCGGGCCCGGCCTACGGCCTGGTGGGCATGCGTTTCCGGGTCGAGGCCGAACACGGCACCCTGGCCGTGGTGTCGAAGCAAGGACAGGGCACGCTGGTGCGTGCCCGGCTGCCCTCGAGCCCCGGTCAGCCCGAGCTCGTAGAGGTTTCGCTGGTCACCAGTTGGCGATAGATGCCGCCACCGCAGACGCTGCCGCTGCTGGACCTGCATGCGCGCCCTACCATCGGCGCACCGGTGCAGCCGCCGTAGCCGCCGCCCCTACAGGGGGAGCGTCGGCTTCGTCCTACGCAGTGACGGCCGGTCAGCCGATCGTCGCCGTGGTCGTGGCAGCCCAGACTGGCCGTTCGCAGCGCCGCCACTGGCGCCGCCTGGCCCATCCGGAGCATTGCCATGCTGCACTACGCCGTCGTCTTCTTCGTCATCGCACTGATCGCGGCCGTGCTCGGCTTCGGCGGCATCGCGGCCAGCGCCGCGGGCATCGCCAAGATCCTCTTCATCGTCTTCGCCGTGCTGGCCCTGGCCAGCTTCTTGTTCGGCGTGTTGCGCCGCAACTGAGTCCCGGCACGCATCGACCTTCCGACCCCCCCCCACCCCACACCCAACCCAC
>JANOJJ010000743.1:0-20369 GCA_031408155.1 Rubrivivax sp. | reverse complement strand
GGGCGGGCCAAGGGGCCGGCGACAGCCGACGGTCAATGCCGGCGCCGAGGGGCCCGGCCGCCGGCTGTCCCCGCGTCGACCTGCAGCTGGGTCGCCAGCAGCCGCACGAAGTCACGCGCCAGCCTGCGCGGCGAACGTGCGCCGTCGGCGCGGTACCAGGTGGGAGCCCAGTTCAGTGCGCCCAGTTCAGTGCGCCCAGCAGCATCAGCCGCAGGGGCTGGCGCGGCGTTCGGGCCGGCAGCGGCAGCTCGCGCAGCAAGGCATCGAACATCTGCTCGTAGCCGTTGCGCAGCGCCACCAGCGCGGCTGCAGAACCGGGCACGCTGCTGGGCCCGACATGGATGACGACCTTGACGTACGCGCTGCGGTCGAGCAGTGCTTCGAGATGCGCCACGCAGGCCGCCTCGAGCCGGTCCCAGGGGTCCGTGCGGCGCGCCAGCGCGGCGGTGACGGCATCACTGATGCGGCGCACCCCTTCGGCGTAGACCGCTGCCAGCAGCTCGTCCTTGGTTGCGAAGTGGCAGTACAGCGAGCCGGGCAGCATGCCGACCGAACGCACGATGTCGCGGATCGACGCTGCCTCGTAGCCCTTGGCGGCAAATTGCGCCGCCGCTGCGTCCAGGACCTGCGCCATCCGGCTGTCGGCGCGGGTCGGCCGGGTGCGTGGTGCGGTAACGGCAGTGGGCATGGATCGGGCCATCGACTGGTTGACGGATGCTAACGCGCAGCGGGCCTGGCGTGCATCGATGGGGCCGCTTTAAAACAAACACTTGTTTGTTCTACGGGGGGCGCCTATGATTCTTTGGCGCCCGCCGACGGGTTGCGGAGGGTCGGCATGGAACGCGTCACCGGGCAGCCCCCCAAGGTGCTGATCACCAAGGTCGGATTCGACGGCCACGACCGCGGCAGCCGGATCGTCGCCGCCTACCTGCGCGACGCGGGCATGGAGGTCGTCTACACCGGCCCCTGGCAGACCGTGGCCACGGTCGTGCAGATGGCGCTGCAGGAGGACGTGGACGTGATCGGCGTGTCGAGCCTGGCCACCGACCACCTGATCCTGCCCAAGCTGATGCAGGCCTTGCGCGAGGCCGGCCTGGCGCATGTGGCGGTGGTGGTGGGCGGCATCGTGCCCGATCCGGAGATCGAGTTGCTGAGCTCCTCGGGCGTGGCCCGCGTCTTCCATCCCGGTGCCACGCGCGAGGACATCGTGAACTCGATCGCCGCCTTATCCGCCCGCGCCCGCGCGCAGGCGGCGACCCAGGAGTAGCGCATGGCAGACCCTGTTGATGAGTACGGCACGCAGCGTGCAGAGTGGGCGCGGCAATACCTGACCCAGGTCGGCAGCGAGGCGCCGCGATCCAATCGATCCGGCATCCAGATCGAACCGCTGTACGGCCCCGAGGACTGGGACAGCTCGCGGCACGGAGCCGACCTCGGCCTGCCGGGTCAGCCGCCCTACACACGCGGCATCCACGCCAGCATGCACCGCGGCCGGCCCTGGAGCCCGCGCATGGTGGTCGGATTCGGCGTGCCGCAGGACTACAACGAGCGCATGCGCAAGCTCTACGCGCTGGGCTTGACGGGGCTGTTCGTGTCGCCCTGCAACAGCCACCTGCGCGGCTACGACCCCGACGAGGTCGAGCGCGAACTGCTGGGCACCTGCGGCACGCTGATCTCGACCACCGACGACATGGCGCGGTGCCTGGACGGCCTGCCGCTCGAGCGCGAGTCGATCAGCGTCGGCGACACCGCGCCTTACACGCTGACGGCGATGGTGCTGCAGGTGGCGCGGCAGCGCTCGATGCCCTGGGATCAGCTGGTCGGCACCACCAACCAGTCCGACTACCTGTCGCATTATGCTGCGCTGCACATGTTCTACCGGCTCGCGCTGCCGGGGCAAAAGCGCATCCTGCTCGACCACATCGACTGGATGAACCAGCACGTGCCGCGCTGGAACCCGCTGTCGGTGGTCGGCCAGCACATGCAGCAGGCCGGCGCCACGCCGGCGCAGGCGATGGGGCTGGCCCTGTCCTCGGCGATCCAGTACGCCACCGACCTGCGCGAGCGCGGGCGCGAGCCGGACCTGTTCCTGCGCCGCTTCAGCTTCTTCTTCGACGTCTCGATCAGCTTCTTCGAAGAGGTCGCCAAGTTCCGCGCCGGCCGGCGCATCTGGGCACGGCTGGCGCGCGAGCGCTTCGGCGCACGCGACCCGCGGGCGTGCAAGTTCCGCTTCCACAGCCAGACCTCGGGCGCCGACCTGACGCGCCAGCAGCCGCTGAACAACATCGCCCGCGTCGCGGTGCAGGCGATGGCCGGCATCTTCGGCGGCCTGCAATCGCTGCACACCGACAGCTTCGACGAGGCGCTGGGCATCCCCACCGAAGCCACCGCCCGGGTGGCGGTGGCGACCCAGAACATCCTGCGTCACGAAGCCGGGCTGGCCGACGTGATCGACCCGCTCGGCGGCTCGTACTACGTGGAGGCGCTGACCGATCAGATGGAGCAGCAGATCCTGGACGTCATCCGCGCCGTCGACGAGCAGGGCGGCATGTACCTGGCGGTGCAGTCGGGTTTCGTGCAGCGCATGATCGGCAAGTCGGCGCTCGAGTTCCAGCAGGGCATCGACGCCGGCGAGCGCACCGTCGTCGGCGTCAATGCCTACCAGCGCGAAGACGACCGCGGCGAGCGCCCGCCCACCCTCGAGCGACCGAGCGCCGACAAGCTCGACCGCTACCTGGCCGATCTGCGGGCCTTCCGCGCTCGCCGCAGCGCGGACGGGGTCGCCCGCGCGCTGGACGACCTGGCGCGTGCCTTCGATGACCCGGCGGCAAACACCTACGGCGCCGTGGTGCAGGCGGTCGAGGCCGGCGCCACCCATGGCGAGGTCTGTGCCCGGGTGCGCTCGGCGGTCGGCTTCGGCGAGCCGCTGGTCGTGGTATGAGCATGGAGTCGCCCGCAGCAGCGCCCGCCGTCGGCGCCCTGGTCCAGGGCCTGCTCAAACGCCAGGTGCGTTCGCTCGCACGCGCCATCACCCTGGTCGAGAACCAGGCCCCCGGCAGCGCGGCGCTGCTGGCCGCGATCCAGCCCCACCTCGGCGGCTCGCATGTGGTCGGCGTGACCGGGCCGCCCGGAGCGGGCAAGTCGACCCTGATCAGCGCGCTGATCCAGGAACTGCGTCGCCGCGACCAGACCGTGGGCGTGCTCGCGGTCGATCCGTCGAGCCCGATCTCGGGCGGCGCGATCCTGGGCGACCGCGTGCGCATGGAGTCGCACACCGCGGACCCCGGCGTGTTCGTGCGCTCGCTGGCTTCGCGCGGGCATCTGGGCGGCCTGGTCCGCGCCGCCTGGGGCGTGGTGCAGGTGCTCGACGCCTATGGGCCGGACTACATCCTGCTGGAGACGGTGGGCGCGGGGCAGTCCGAGGTCGAGGTCGCCGACTTCGCCCACACCCGCGTCGTGCTGTGCGCGCCTGGCGCCGGCGACGAGATCCAGGCCATCAAGGCGGGCGTGCTGGAGATCGCCGACATCCTGGTGGTGAACAAGGCCGATCAGGCACTGGCCGCACAGACCGTGGCGCTGCTCGAGTCGATGCTGACCTTGCGCGGACCGGGCGCGCGGACGGCACGGGTGTTGAGCACCACCGCCACCAGCGGCCAGGGCGTGGCGGCGCTGGTCGATCTGTTGCAGTCCCTGGCCGCCAGCGCCGAAGCGGCGCCGCGCCGGCCCGACCTGCAGGCCAGCCTGCGCCGCCTGCTGGCCGACGCCGCGGCGCAGACCGCGCGCCGCCTAGTGCTGGCCATGGATGAGCGGGTCCTGGGGCCGCTGTGCGAGCGTGTGGCGCGCTGCGAGATCGACCTGGACCAAGCCGGCCGCGAAGTGCTGGCCCTGCTGGCCTTGCAGTCGGCGGGGTCGGGGCCGGAGCCGCAGATCGCCCGGTTCGGGTGACGGCTTTCTAACGTCCGAAAGGAGCCTACCATGGGTGCTTGGGAGATCAAGGGGCCGACCCGGGGCACATGCAAGTCCTGGCGTGAGGTCTATCCGTCGCTGGGCGCGCAGGTGACGCGCATCACCGCCCCGGTCGGGCGCGGCATCGCCTGGGAAGGCACCGAGATCTGGGCCTACCGCGAGCGGCCACCCCACATCGGCGCCTTGCTGGCAGCCAACGTCGCCCGCTGGCCGCAACGCGATGCCTATGTCTTCCATCCCGGTGGACAGCGCCTGAGCTGGGCCGAGGTCGGTGTGCAGGTGGCACGCGTGGCTGCCCGGTTGCGTCGCGACCATGGTTTCGCCAAGGGCGACCGATTGTGCCTGCTCACGCTGGGCTGCCCTGATTACGTCATCAGTTACCTCGCTGCGCAGCAGCTCGGCGGCATCGCGGTGCCGGTGAACCTCGGGCTCACCGCCGAAGGCCTGTGCGCGCAGATCAACAAGGTCGGCGCCCGGCACCTGGTGGTCTCCCCCGGGATCTGGCAGGGCAAGCTCGAAGCGCTGCGCGCCAGCCTGCCCCAGGTCCAGGGGGTGTTCACCACCGGCGGGCAGGCCCCTGAAGGCACCATCGCCTTTGCCGAGCTCAACCGGCCCGGGCACGAAGATCCGGTGCAGGAGGCGGTCGACGAATGGGACCTGTGCGCCATCTCGTTCACGTCGGGCACCACCGGCGTGCCCAAGGGAACGATGGTGATGCACATCAACGCCCTGGGCTGCGCCCAGAACATCGTGCATGCGGCCAAGGGGCTGGACGTCGATGACGTCAACCTGTGCATGCCGCCGCTGTATCACAACACGGCCGTCTACACCGACTTCATGCCTGCGCTGCTGACCGGCGGCACCTGCGTGGTGATGCAAGCGTTCGCGCCGCTGGAGGCGATCGAGCTGATCGAGAAGGAACGCGCCACCTGGGCCGTGGCCGCGCCGATCATGCTGTGGATGATGATGAACCACCCCGAGTTCGGCCGGCACGACTGCTCGACGCTGAAGAAGATCCTTTTCGGCGGCCACGCGGCGTCCGAGACCTACATCCTGGAGCTGCAGCGCTCGTTCGAACCGGTGGCGATGGTCAACGGCGGTTCGGTATCCGAGAGCACTGCGCTGGGATTCGCCCTGCCCACCGAGGACGCGATCCGCAAGATCACCAGCTGCGGGCTGGCCACCCCCAACACCGACATCGCGATCTTCGACGACGACGGCAACGAGCTCACCGAGCCCAACGTCATCGGCGAGGTCGGCTATCGCGGCCAGCAGACCAACGCGGGCTACTGGGACGAGCCCGGCAAGACGGCCGAGGTCTTCCGCCGCGACGGCTTCGTGCTGTCGGGCGACTGGGCCAGGATCGACGAAGACGGCTATCTGTGGCTGCTCGACCGCAAGAAGGACATGGTCGTTCGCGGCGGCCAGAACATCTACTGCATCGAGGTCGAGAACAAGCTCTACCTGCACCCGGCGGTGCTGCGCGCGGCGGTGGTCGGCGTGCCCGACCACCTGTTCTCCGAGCGGCTCAAGGCAGTGCTGGTGCTCAAACCCGGCCACAGCGTCAGCGCGCAGCAGGTGCGCGAGCATTGCGCCGCGCACCTGGCGCCGTATGAAGTTCCGGAGTACGTGGTCTTCGTGGCCGCCCTGCCGGCCAACGCCGCCGGCAAGACGCTCAAGCCGCCGCTGGTGGACCAATGGGGCGACACCGACGGCAGCGTGCTCGGTCGCCTGCGCGCCTATTGCGCCAGCATGCCCCCGGTGCTGCTCGAGCGGCCCCAGCTCAGGCTTGATGGCGCCGAGCTGACGCCGCGTGGCGCCTTGGGCCAGATCGAACGCGACACCTCGCTGGGCCGCCGACTGGTCGACGTCATCACGCAAGGGGGCATCGTCGGATTGTCCAAGCCCGACGAAGCGCGTTTTCGCAGTTGACCGGCCCGGGGTGCATCGCGCCGCGACGCGCGAGGGACATCACCCGGATCCTCGGGCTCGGCCAGGAGCGGGTGCCGGCGGCCGGGCGCTCAGCGGCTTTCGTCATGGGCAGCCACACCCTGGCGCGGCGCATCGCGCAGCGCAGGGTCCAGCCGCGCAGCCAGCGCCAGCGCCGCACAACAGCTGCCGAATACGGCCACCGCCGGAGCGCTGCCGCCGCGTTCGAGCAACCAGCCGCACAGCGCCGCGCCGGCCGGGTTGAGCAAGAAGGCGAAGAGGCGAAAGCTGCTGTGGACGCGCCCCTGCAGCGACACTGAGCACGATGCCCACGGTGCTCGCAGGCCGCAGCGGCCGTTCGAGGTTCGACATCCTGCGCGCATCGCGCTGAGCCGGCCCGCGGGCGATGCGGCGCGTGCAGGCGCGCGATCAGCAAGAGGCATCATTGCCGCCGGCCGGCCTCGTAGCATGCGGCCCTGTTCACCCGCGGAGCGTTCGATGGCAATGCAACTCGTGATCGGCAACAAGAACTACTCGTCCTGGTCGATGCGCCCCTGGGTGTTGATGGCCCAACTCGGGATCCCCTTCGACGAGCTCAAGCTGCGCTTCGACTTCGGCGACGACTCGGCCTTCCGCCAGGCCGTCGCGCGCATCAGCCCGGCCGGACGGGTGCCGGTGCTGGTGGACGACGGCTTGGCCGTCTGGGACACGCTGGCGATCACCGAGTACCTGCACGAACGTTTCCCCGACCGCGGCGTGTGGCCGGCCGATGTCCTTGACCGGGCGCGCGCGCGCAGCCTGTGTGCCGAGATGCACGCCGGCTTCTCGGCGCTGCGCTCGCACTGCCCGATGAACATCGAGGCCCGGCTCGAGGCCGCCGGTGCCCGCGTCTGGCAGGACCAGGCGGCCGTACGCGCCGACGTGGCGCGCCTCGAGGCGATGTGGGCCCACGCGCTGGAGCACAGCGGCGGCCCCTTCCTGTTCGGCGCCTTTTCGGCGGCCGACGCCTTCTTCGCCCCGGTGTGCATGCGCTTGAGCCGTTATGGATTGCCGCTGTCAGCCGCCACGCGGGCTTACGTCGAGCGTGTCGAGTCCACCCCCGGCGTGGCGCGCTTCATCGCCGACGCGCTAGCGGAACGCGATTTCCTCGACTTCGAAGAGCCCTATCGCCAGGGCCCCGATCCGGCTTGACGGTGATGCAGCTGTATGCAGTGGGCGGCGCGGTGCGCGACGAGTTGCTCGGCCACCCGGCCAGCGACCGCGACTGGGTCGCCGTCGGCGCCACACCCGAGCAACTGCTGGCCGCAGGCTACCGCCCGGTCGGGCGTGACTTCCCGGTCTTCCTGCACCCCGACACCCACGAAGAGGTGGCGCTGGCACGCACCGAGCGCAAGTCGGGCCGCGGATACCACGGTTTCACCTTCCATGCCAGCCCGGAAGTGACGCTCGAGCAGGACCTGGCGCGCCGCGACCTGACCATCAACGCGATCGCGCGCGACGCGCAGGGCCGGCTGATCGACCCCTTCGGCGGCGAGCGCGACCTGCGCGCCGGCGTGCTGCGCCACGTCTCGGCAGCCTTCGTCGAAGACCCCGTACGACTGCTGCGCGTGGCGCGATTTGCGGCGCGCTTGCAGCACTTTGCCGTGGCGCCCGAGACGATGGCACTGATGGCGCGCATGGTCAGCGACGGCGAGGTCGACGCGCTGGTGCCCGAGCGCGTGTGGCAGGAGCTAGCGCGCGGGCTGATGGAAGCGCACCCCGAACGTCTGCTGGAAGTGCTGCGCGCCTGCGGCGCACTCGAACGCCTGCTGCCCGAGGTGGCTTGCCTGTGGGGCGTGCCACAGCGGCCCGAGCATCACCCCGAGGTCGACACCGGCGCCCACCTGCTGCTGGTGTTGCAGGCTTGTGCGCGCGCCGAAGCCGCGCTGCCCGTGCGCTGGGCCTGTCTGTGCCATGACCTGGGCAAGGGCCAGACGCCGCCCGAGCACTGGCCGCGCCACCACGGCCATGAAGGCCGCGGAGCGCTGCTGGCGCGACGCCTGGCCAGCCGCCTGCGCGTGCCTGTCGAGTGCCGCGAACTGGCCGACCTGACCACGCGCGAACACGGCAACGTGCACCGCAGCGGCGACCTGTCAGGCGCCGCCGTGATGCGCCTGCTCGAGCGCTGTGACGCCTTGCGCCGACCCGAGCGCTTCAATGCCTTGTTGCTGGCCTGTGAATGCGACATGCGCGGCCGGCTGGGGTATGAAGACCGCGCCTACCCGCCGCGCGAGCGTCTGGGCGCGGCCTTGCGTGCGGTCCAACAGACCGACACCGCCGCCGTGACGCAACAGGCGTTGGCCGAGGGCTTGTCGGGGCCGGCGATCGGGCAACTGGTGCACGCTGCGCGCGCTTGCGCGCTGGCCCGGGCACTGGCGGCGGAGCAGGTCGGCACGGGCGATCCGGCCGCCTGAAAACCACGCGCCTCAGGTCACGGGCCTGGCAGTCGGACCCTCCACCATCACCGGCTTGCCGGTCAGGTAACCCTGCACCAGCTTGAAACCCATCAGGCGGCAGACCTCGGCTTCGGCCTCGGTCTCCACGCCTTCGGCCAGCGGCACCGAGCCGAGGTCGGTGACCAGGCGCACCAGATCGCCGACCACCTTTTGCTTGCGCTCGCTGGCCATGTCGATGCCGCGGATCAGGCCCATGTCGAACTTGACGAAGTGTGCCGGCACCTCGCCCAGCTCGTTCAGGCGGGCCTGGCCGGCACCGAAGTCGTCGTAGGCGAAGCGCACGCCGATGTCCTTCAGCCGGCTTGCCAGTTCCTTCATGCGGGCGACGTCCATCACCGCGGTCTCGTGCACCTCGACCACCAGCTTGAGCGAGTCAGGGTTTTCGCGCAGTTTGGCCAGCTCGACGAGAAAGCCTTCGTCGAAGGTCTCCTTCGGATGCGTGTTGACGAACAAGGTGGCGCCCTTCATGCGGGCCGACACGGTGCGGATGCCGTGATCGCGGAACGCCTGGCTGAGCTCGGACTCGCGGTCCAGGCGGGCGGCCATCTGGAACAGGTGGATCGGCGACTGCGGCAGGTCGGGGTGTTGGCCGCGGCCCAGCCATTCGTGGGCAAAGACCTCGCGTGAGCGCATGTCGACGATGGGCTGCAGCGCACCGCCCAGGCCATGGCCGCGCAGCAAGTCCTTGAACTCACGCTCGTGCGGTACGAAGTACGCGCTCAGGCCGCGCCCGGCAGGAACCATCACGGTACGCTCTTCGTCGGCCATCGCCGGTCTGCCGGCGAAGGTGGCGTTCTCGTCCGAGCGAAAGCGGATGCGGAACTCGGCATTGGCGAAATGGACGACGTCGTTCTCGGCCAGCAGCACCGAGCCGTTGACGCGCTCGCGGTTGACGAAGGTGCCGTTGGTGCTGTCGAGGTCGGTCAGGCGCAGCCGGCCGCTGATGTCGGCCGTGAGTTCGGCGTGCCGGCGGCTCAGCCCCATCGTGCCTTCGGCCAGGTTGCTGGTCGGATCCCGCCCGACGCGGAAGGGCAGTTTCTTGACCTCGTGCACGACGCTCGAGCCGTCTTTGGCCAGGGTTTCCAGATACCAGGTTGGGTCCACCGCGAGCCCTCCGTGCTGTCCCTCGAGTCATCTCTTGCGTCGTGCGGCGGGCCGTGCTGACAACCGGTAACCGCTGGTGAGCGCACTGTATGCCATTCAGGTCACAAGAGCATCCCCACAACCGCTGCCAGCAGGGTCAGCACCAAGCTGCTGGCCAACGGTACGAACCACTCGCGACCGGCCAGCTTGAAGCTGAAATCGCCCGGCAGCCGGCCCAGTCCCAGCCGACGCAGCCAACCCTGCAGGCCGTTGAACAGCAACAGGGCAATCAGAAAGACCAGCAGCCAGCGCATGCGGCGTGCGCTACAGCGTGTGCGAGCGGTCGCCCGCGGCGAAGCCGAGCGCGTCGAAGCCGTCGCCGGCGGCAAAACCGATCACCTTGAACAGCTCGCCCATTTCATGCTCCTGCAGCAGAGGCTGGGCCTGCGCCCGGCCACGCACATCGGCGGCCGCCAGCAGCGGCAGCAACCCGCAGTTGAGCAGGAAGCGCGCCTGCGAGGTGTAGCCCAGCACCTGCAGCCCGGCGTCCTGACCCGCCAGCGCGATGGCGCTGAAGTTGACATGCGCGGTGATGTCCTTGAAGCCGACCTCGACCAGCGGGTCGGTGTCTGCCCGGTGCGCGCGGTGGCACATCAGCGTGCCGCCGTGGCGTTGCGGGTGGTAGTACTCCTGTTCAGGAAACCCGTAGTCGATGAAGAACAACGCGCCGCGCTCGAGCCGTTCGGCCAAGGTGCGGATGAAGGCCTCGGCCTGCGGGTGGATCTCGGTCACGGCGCCGGGCAGGAAGGCGCTGCGTTCGGACGGCGGCCGCAGCTCGGTGGCGCGATCGGCCCAGGCAAAACCATCATGGTCGGCGGCGGCGACCACACCGCGCTCGTTCCAGCGCCGGCCGTCGAAGGCCAGCAGTTGCACCGGCATCGCGTCGAGCACCTCGTTGCCGACCGCCACGCCGGTCAGTCGCTCGGGCAACTGGTCATGCCAGTGCACGCGGCCGGCCCAGGACTGCAGCCGCTGTTGCTGGCGCTGGCGCAGCGCGGCCGACAGCTCGACGACGTGGTAGCCCTGCAAGCGCTCACCCAGCGCTTCGAGCAGCTGCGCGGCGAGCGCGCCAGAGCCGGCACCGAACTCCCACAGCTCATGCGTAGCGGTGGCGTCCAGCGCCTGCGCCAACTGGGCCGCGAGTGCGCGCCCGAACAGGGGTGACAGCTCCGGCGCGGTGACGAAGTCGCTGCCCGACGACGGCAGGCGGCCGAACTGGCGGTTGTCGCGGGCGTAGTAGCCGAGGCCCGGTTCGTACAGCGCCAGGCTCATGAAGCGGTCGAAGGGCAACCAGCCGCCGGCGGCTGCGATGGCCGCGCCGATGCGCCGGGCCAGCGCCGTCGATACACTGGCGGGTTCTTCTGTCGACACTCGGGCATTGTAGGGATCCATGGCCACTCAATCGGGCTCCGGCCAGGCAGGCGCGTCGTTGCGCCCGGTGGCGCTCATCACCGGCGGTGCGCGGCGCATTGGCCGCGCCATCGTGCTCGAGCTCGCAGCGCAGGGCTGGGACCTGGCCGTGCACTACCGCAGTTCGGCCACCGAGGCCGAAGCCACCGCCCAGGACGCCAGGGCTCTGGGCGCGCGCGCGCTGACCGTGCAGGCCGACCTGGCCGACGAAGCTGCCTGCCTGGCCCTGTTGCCGACGGTGGCAGCCGGCTGCGGGCGCGTCGACGCGGTGGTCAACAACGCCTCGCTGTTCGAGCACGACGACGTGCACAGCTTGCGCAGCGCGACCATGGACCGCCATTGGCGCGCGAACACGGCGGCGCCGATCCTGCTGGCGCGGTCGTTGCATGCCGCCGTCAGCGCCGGCAGCCACCCCACGGGGCGCGGCTGCGTGGTCAACCTGCTCGACCAGAAGCTGTGGAACCCCAACCCTGACCACCTGTCTTACACCTTGTCCAAGGCCGCGCTGGAAAGCGCTGGCACGCTGCTGGCGCAAGCCCTGGCACCCCGCGTGCGCGTGTGTGGCGTGGCACCGGGGGTGACCCTGCTGTCGGGCGCGATGGACGCAGTCGAGTTCGAACGCTCGCACCGCATGACGCTGCTGGAACGCTCGTCCACGCCCGACGACGTGGCGCGCGCGGTGCGCTTCCTGCTCGAGTCGCCCGCCATCACCGGAACCACGTTGCTGGTGGATGGTGGACAGCACCTGCAGGCCCAGCCGCGCGACGTGATGTACCTTGCTCGCGACATGAAAGGCAGCTGATGTCCGGCCTGATCGACCACCCCAGCCTGCACGATTGCCGGCGGCTGTTCGTCCGCGACTTCGAGCTGCAGGTGCGCATCGGCGTGCATGGTCACGAGCAGCAGGCGCCGCAGCGGCTGCGCTTCAACATCGACCTCTACGTGCCGCTGGCGCACAGCACGCCGGCGGGCGAAGATCTGGCCGAGGTGGTGGACTACGACTTCGTGCGCCAGCGCATTCTGGCGCGCGTTGCGCAGGGACACATCCAGTTGCAGGAAACCCTGGCCGACGACGTGCTGAAGGCGATGCTGGCGCACCCGGGCGTGCTGGCCGCACGCGTCAGCACCGAAAAGCCCGACGTCTATCCCGATTGCGCAGCGGTCGGCGTCGAAGTGTTCGGCATCAAGCCGGTGATCCAGGGGGCGACATGAACGCCATCAGCGACGGCGCAGCGACGCGCAAGACCGCCTTCGAGGCCAACAAGCTCAGCAAGCGCTTGCACCGCCAGGTGGGCCAGGCGATCGCTGACTTCAACATGATCGAGGCCGGCGACAAAGTGATGGTTTGTCTGTCGGGCGGCAAGGACAGCTACGCGCTGCTCGACATCTTGCTGTCCTTGCGCCAGCGTACGCCGGTGCAATTCGACATCGTGGCCGTCAACCTCGATCAAAAGCAGCCCGGCTTTCCGGCCGACGTGCTGCCGGCGTACCTCAAACGCGTGGGCGTGGCTTTCCACATCGAGCAACAGGACACCTACTCGGTGGTCAAGAAGATCATCCCCGAAGGCCACACGATGTGCAGCCTGTGCTCGCGGCTGCGGCGCGGCATCCTGTACCGCGTGGCTGGCGAGCTGGGCGCGACCAAGATCGCGCTCGGCCACCACCGCGACGACATGGTGGTCACACTGCTGATCAACATGTTCTTCGGCAGCCGCTTGAAGAGCATGCCGCCCAAGCTGGTCAGTGACGACGGTCGCAACGTCGTGATCCGGCCGTTGGCCTACGTCGCCGAGAGCGACCTCGAACGTTGGGCCGCCCAGCGCCAGTTCCCCATCATCCCGTGCACCCTGTGCGGCAGCCAGGACAACCTGCAGCGGGTGCAGATCAAGAAGATGATCCATGACTGGGAAAAGCAGTACCCGGGCCGCATCGACAACATGCTCGGCGCGATGGGCAGCGTCGTCCCTTCGCATCTGATGGACCGCAAGCTCTATGCATTCACGACGCTCAGGGCCCATGGTGCGGCCGATGCCGGCGGCGACAAGGCCTTTGACGACGACGACCCCTGCGCCGCTCCGCCGGCGGCGGCGCCGATCCGCCTGTTCCCGGCCGCGCCGGCGCCGGTGGAGAATTCAGCATGAAGCGACGCGCCCTCTTCGCAGCCCCGTTGTTCACGTTCGTGCTCGGCGGTTGCGCCGCATTGAACAGCGTGAGCAGCGATGTCAGCAGCTACGGCGACTGGCCGGCCGGGCGCAAACCGGCCAGCTTTGCATTCGAGCGCCTGCCCTCTCAGCAGGCTCGTGTCAACGACGCGGTCGCGCTCGAGCAGGCCGCGGGCGGTGCCTTGCGCAAGGCCGGCTTCGTGCCCGTGGCCGCCGCCCAGGAGCCCGACGTGCTGGTGCAGCTGGGCGCCCGTTTCAGCCAGACCATGCATGCGCCCTGGGACGGCCCGCTGTGGTGGCGCGGGGGCTTCGGCCGCTTTCGTCACGGGCCCTGGATCGGCCCGTCGTGGTCGATGGCGATGCATCTGGAGCCTCCACGCTACGAAGTCGAGGTGGCGCTGCTGATGCGCGACCGCGCCAGCGGCAAGCCGCTGTACGAAACGCGCGCGGCCAGCGACAGCGGCAGCCGTGCCGACCAAGGGGTGCTCGGGGCGATGTTCGAGGCCGCGCTGGCCGACTTTCCGCGGCCGGCACTCAGCCCGCGGCGGGTGACGATCCCGCTGGTCAACTAGGGCGTCGCGGTCGCCAGCGCACGCAGGTCGTCTTCCCAGCCCTTGAAACGATCGCGCGCGGCCTGGCGCTGTGTCGGGTTGGAGGCGTTGTGGATGCGCGCAGCGAAGCCGCAGTTGTAGTCCTTCAGCCTTTGCTGATAGGCGCGATACACCGGGTCGCTTGAGCGCTCGCTACGCTCGGCCAGCGTACGCAACGTAGCCACCACGCGGTCGTTGTCGGCGCGTTCGGCGACCAGCCGGCGCAGGGTCTGCAGCGTGTCTCGCTGGCGGCGCAGGCGTTCGGTCAGCCAGGCCTCGGCGTTGAAGGGTGAAGCCTTGATGCCGTCACTGACGAGCTTGACCTGCGTGTCGTCCAGGCTGCCATAGATCATCTCCACCCGCTCGAGCGTGCGCTTCATCGCCGCTTCGTGCCGCTGCACCGGGTCGGTCTGCAGGAAGTCGGCGCGCAACTCCTCGTTCGCCTTCGCGTAGCGCTTGTCGACCTGGCGCAACTGCGCGTCGGTCAGCCCGGGCACCCAGCTTGCTGCGCGCAGCACGGCCTTGTCGATCGCCGGGTCGAGCAGGCGCCGTGCCTCGTCCCACGCCCGGCACACCTGAGGCTGCGTGATCGATTCACCGATCTTGCTTCGGGTGCCGCCCAGCCAGCCCGCGTAGTCGGGCAGTTGAGTCGTACGATGCCAGGTGAACCACTGCCGGATGTCGTCCTTGACTCGCGTCGCCTGTTCGCCGCTGAAGTCGGCATAGCCGTCGATCCACCACCAGGCGAGCATGGGCCCGGTGTCGTAGACCACCCGCAGCGCGCTGCAGCCGGACAGCAGCCACAGCAGCGTCAACACCAGCCACCCCTCGAGGACCTTCAATCGCATGGCACACCACGTCGTGATCATGGCCGCGGGCAAAGGCACCCGCATGAAATCGCAGTTGCCCAAAGTCCTGCATCGGCTGGGCGGCCGATCCCTATTGCAGCATGTTCTGGATGCCGCCGCCGGTCTCGGCGCCGAACGCACGATCGTCGTCACCGGCCACGCTGCCGAGGCAGTCGAATCCGCTCTCGCCACCAGCGCTGCGGTCTGCGTGCGCCAGCAGCCGCAACTCGGCACCGGGCATGCCATCCAGCAGGTGGTGCCGCTGCTGCCCGACGACGACTCAACCGTGCTGATCCTCAACGGCGACGTGCCGTTGATCCGCCAGGCGACGGTGCGCGCGCTGGCCGACGCCTGCGGCGGCAAGGCGCTGGCGCTGCTGACCGTCGAGCTCGCCGACCCCACGGGCTATGGCCGCATCGTGCGACTGGGCGACGGCAGCGTGCGTGGCATCGTCGAACACAAGGACGCCAGCGATCTGCAGCGCGCCATCCACGAGGTCTACAGCGGCATCATGGCCGCGCCCGCGCGCGCCCTCAGGCACTGGGTGATGGCGCTGAAGAACGAAAACGCACAGCGCGAGTTCTATCTGACCGACATCGTCGCGATGGCGGTGGCCGGGCAGGTGCCGGTGGTGGCCGTGACCACGCACGACGAGACCGAGGTGCTGGGCGTCAACAGCCCGCTGCAGTTGGCCGACCTGGAGCGCCGCTTCCAGCGCCGCCAGGCCGACGCGCTGATGGAAGCCGGCGTGCGCCTGGCCGACCCGGCGCGGCTGGACGTTCGCGGCAGCCTGCGCTGCGGCGAGGATGTCGAGATCGACGTCGGCTGCATCTTCGAAGGCGACGTGACGCTGGCCGACAACGTGCGCATCGGCGCGCACTGCGTGATCCGCGGCGCGCGCATCGAGGCGGGCGCCCTCATCCACCCGTACACCCACATCGAAGGCGCCGTGGTCGGACCTGGCGCACGGGTCGGCCCCTACGCGCGGCTGCGCCCCGGCGCCGATCTCGGCCCCGACGTCCACGTCGGCAACTTCGTCGAGATCAAGAACTCGACCCTGGCCGCCGGCGCCAAGGCCAACCACCTGGCCTACCTCGGCGACGCCACCGTGGGCCCGCGCGTCAACTACGGCGCCGGCTGCATCACCGCCAACTACGACGGCGCCAACAAGCACCGCACGGTGATCGAGGACGACGCGCACATCGGCTCCAACTGCGTGCTGGTGGCACCGGTGACCATCGGCGCCGGCGCCACCATCGGCGGCGGCTCCACCATCTCGCGCCCGGCGCCGGCCGGTCAGCTGACCGTGGCGCGGGCGCGGCAGGCCAGCATTGCGTGGTGGAAGCGGCCGGTGAAGGTGAAGCAGGACTGAAGAGTGTCTGGCCGGACTGCCGAGTGGATCTCAGGTCAGGCTAGGATTCAGCGGTGGCGGCGACGTTCTCGCCGCCGAGCTCGTGCATGTCCTTGGTGCCGTCACCGAGCCAGCGGGTCGGGCGCGCGGCGCGCCGGCTGACTGCACGGTGCGCCGGCAGGGTGGGCATGTCGAGTTGGACGAAGGGCTGCGCATCGGTGCTGCGCCGCAGGGGTGGTGTCATGGCGCCCCTTCAACCACGCTGGCGGCCAGGCACAGGTCGTCCCAGGCGCGAGCCTTGTCGGGCAGGTTACGCAGCAGGTAGGCGGGGTGGTAGGTCACCACCAGCGGTACGCCCTGATAGCGGTGGACCTTGCCGCGCAGCTTGCCCACCGGCTCGCTGCTGCGCAGCAGGGCCTGCACCGCAAAGCGCCCCATCGCCAGGATCAGTCGCGGCTGCAGCAACGCGATCTGGCGCATCAGGAAGGGCTCGCAGGCCTGCAGCTCGGCCGGCGCGGGGTTTCGGTTGCGCGGTGGCCGGCACTTCAAGGTGTTGGCGATGTAGACGCGCTGGGCTGGCGGCTCGGGGCCGTCGACCACACGCGTGAGCCGCAGCGCGCGCAACATGCTGTCGAGCAGCTGGCCGGCGGCGCCGACAAAGGGCTCGCCTTGCAGATCTTCCTGCTCGCCCGGCGCTTCGCCGACGATCATCCAGCGCGCCTGCTCGAAGCCGACCCCGAACACCGTCTGTTTGCGCGACCGACAGAGGCTGCAGGCCTGGCAAGCGGCGACCGCGTCGCGCAGCGCCGGCCAGGCGAGCGCGGCGATGTGGCGGTTACGCTCTCCGTCGGGCACGGGCAGTGCGACGGCAGCGTCGGCTGGCGGTGTTGCGGTCGTGGCCTGGCTGGCCTGGCTGGCCTGGCTGGCCTGGGCGGCAACAGCCATCGCCGCCGACTCGGTCGGTTCATCGGGTCCGGCCGCCTGCCCCCAGCTCACCAGTCCCATCTCGCGCAGGATCAACCGCTGGCGCGCCGACCAGCTCATGGCGCAACCCCTGCTACCGCCAGGCTCATCACGATTGCATCTTCGCGTGCGCCGTGGGCGACCGGGTAGTAGCTCTTGCGCAAGCCCACGTCGGCAAAGCCGCGCCGACGGTACACCTGGCGCGCGCGCTCGTTGCCGGCACGCACCTCGAGCCACAGCGCCGGCAGGTGGAGCTGACGGCAACGCTGCTCCAGCACGTCGAGCAGCGTGCAGGCATGGCCCCTGCGCTGCCATGGGGGTGCGACGGTGAGGTTGAGCAGGTGCAGCTCGCCGACCCCGACCATGGCCACGAAGTAGCCGATCAGTTCGTCATGTTGATCGACCAGCAGCTCGGCCAGGTAGCCGGCGGCAATTGAATCGATGAAGTTGCCGCGCGTCCACGGCACGCTGTAGGCCCGCACTTCGGCGCCCAGCACGCGCTCGAGGTCGAGCCCAAGCATCGGGCGCAGCCGCAGCCGCTGCGGTTCGGGCCGGGCGCTCACTGGACTACCCTCTGCGCTGCGCGCTCCGGGATGAGCGCTTTGGAGCGGCCAGGCGCGCTCATGCGGACGCTGCCAGCGCCCGCACAGCGGCGCGTTCTGCGGTCGTCTGCGCCACCTTGTCGCGCAGGTACAGCGGCAAGGCCTCGGCGGCGTCGAGGCCAGCCCCGGCCCGCCAGGCCTGGGCGGCCAATTCGAGCAGCGCGCCGGCACGGTCCTGGCCTGCAGCCACGCGGCCTGGCGCTGGACAGGCCCGCAACAACAGGCCGTCGAACAGCTCGAGCGCCGATCCGCAGCTGGCCGCTGGCGGCTCTGCGGCCCAGGCTTCGGCCAGCGCCTCGGGCGTCCACAGCCCGGGGGCCTGCAGCACCTGCCAGCCGCCATCCGACCAGCGATAGCGCGCGACATAGGCCTGGCCCATGCGTGCGTCCATCACCACACCGACCTCGAAGCGGTCTGTCGCCACGCACTGCTGTCGGGCCTGCTCGGCCACGATCAGCAGGCTGTCGATCGGCAGCACGGGGCGGCCGAGCCCGAAGGCCAGTCCCTGGGCCACGGCGCAACTCATGCGCAGGCCGGTGAAGGCGCCAGGGCCACGACCGAAGGCGATGGCGTCGATGTCGGTCAGGCGGCGTCCGGCACGCTGCAGCAGGGCCTCGATCGCAGGCAACAAGGTGGCCGACGCCGCCGGCCCGCCAAGCCGGTCGTCGACCCACCGCTGGGCGCCGGCCAGCACGCCCACGGCCATGCGTTCCGTCGACGTATCGAAGGCCAGCAAGCTGTCGCGCAGCGCTTCCCGGGCAGGCATCGAACGAGTTTAGCCGTGCCATCATCGCCTCCATGCCCCTGAAACCGGGTCGACGGCCCGCCTGGCGCGCGCGCGCCGGTGCCCTGCTCGTTCTCGCCCAGGGCGCCTGGCCGGCCGGCCCCGCGTCGGCCACCGGAGCGCTGCCGCCCGAGGTGGACCGCGCGCTGCGGCGCGCACGGGTGCCGGAACAGGCTCTGGTGGCGGTGGTGCAGGACGCCAACAGCGGGCGCACCGTGCTGTCGCTGGGCTCGCGCCAGCCGGTCAACCCGGCCTCGCTGGCCAAGCTCATCACCACCGCCGCGGCACTGGATCAGCTCGGCCCGGCATGGACCTGGGCCACGCCGGTCTGGCTGCAGGGCACGCTGCGCGACGGCGTGCTCGATGGCTCGCTGCACATCAAAGGCACGGGCGACCCCAAGCTGGTGCTCGAGCGTTTGTGGCTGCTGCTGCGCCGAGTGCAGCAGCACGGTGTGCGCGACATTCGCGGCGACA
The DNA here is from genome assembly GCA_031408155.1 of Rubrivivax sp. Taxonomy (GTDB): domain Bacteria; phylum Pseudomonadota; class Gammaproteobacteria; order Burkholderiales; family Burkholderiaceae_C; genus Rubrivivax. The sequence goes on along the minus strand of JANOJJ010000743.1, from coordinate 1,652 downwards.
TCGTGCTCGACAACAGCGCCTTCGCCGTCGCCGAGGCCAACCCGGCTGACTTCGACGGCGAGTCAACCCGCCCCTACAACGTTCGAGCCGAGGCGTTGCTGCTCAACTACAAGGCCGTCACCTACACCTTCGTGCCCGACCTGGCGCGCGGCGCGGCCCACGTGCTGGTGGAGCCGCCGCTGGCCGGTGCAGTGGTCGACCGCAACGTGCCGCTGTCGGGTGGGCCCTGCGAGGACTGGCGCGGCGCACTCAAGGCCTCGTTCGTCGACCCACTGCGCATCCGTTTCGGCGGCAGCTACGCCAGTGCCTGCGGTGAACTGAGCTGGCCAGTGGCGGATCTCGCGCCCGCCACCTACAACGCGCGCCTGATCGAAGGCCTGTGGCGTGAGATCGGCGGCCAGCTCGGCGGCAGCGTGCGCGAGGGCCCGGCGCCGGTGGACACCAAACCCAGCTTCGAGCTGCGCTCACCGCCCTTGCTGGAGGTGGTGCGCGAGATCAACAAGTTCAGCAACAACGTGATGGCGCAGCAGCTCTTCCTGACGCTGGCGCTGCAGCGCGAACCCGGCAAGCCGGCGACGACGGCGTCAGCGCGCGAAGGCCTGCGCCGCTGGGTTGCCGCGCGCCTGGGCGAGCCCGGGGCCGAACTGGTGGTCGACAACGGCTCGGGCCTGTCGCGTGAAGGCCGGGCGTCGGCGCAGTTGCTCGCGCGCCTGCTGCAACAGGCCCACGACAGCCCCTGGGCGGCCGAGCTGGCGAGTTCGCTGCCGATCTCGGGCATCGACGGCACGCTGCGCCGCGCCCGCTCGGCGCCCGGGCGGGCGCACCTGAAGACGGGATCGCTGCGTGACGTAGCCGGCGTGGCCGGCTACGTGCTGTCGGACAGCGGCCAGCGCTACGTGCTGGTGGCGATCGTCAACCACCCGCAGGCAACCGCCGCGCGACCTGCACTCGATGCGCTGGTGCAATGGATCGTGCGCGACGCGCCGGCACGCTGACGCCTAACCCGTCAACCCGAAGGACTGCATGACCCCGACCGACCAGCTCGGCTACTGTGCCGCCGCGCTGACCCCGCTGTCGTTCCTGCCCCAGGCCGTGCTGACGGTGCGCACGCGCAACGTGGCCGGCATCTCGCTGGGCATGTACAGCACCTTCACGCTGGGCGCGGCCCGGCTCAAAAGCGGTAGGCCACGCCGATCGAATACACGATCGGTCGAAGATTGAGCGTCGTCTGCAACACCGTGCTGCCTACGGCGACCAGGTCGGACTTGACCTTGACGAGCGACACGCTGGCCCACAGCGACAGCGGCCTGGGCAATGCGTAGTCCAGCCCCGCATGCAGCGCAGGACCGACCGAATCGGACAGGCTCACGTCCCAGGCATAGTTGGTTCGCACATCGGTGAACTTGGTGTAGTTGATGCCGCCGCCGCCGGGCACCGGTTCGACGCCGAATTGCGCGGCGAGCATGCGCTCGAAGACGAAGATCACCGTCGTTGCGTCACTGGTCACCGCATCGGCCCCGCGCAGGATTCCGATGCCGGTGAGTACGTGTTCACGATGGAATTGAGGTTGAAGATTCATCGGCAAATTCATCGGCAAATTGGACAATTGGCAACAATACCGTAAGAGCCAATCCTGGAGCCGCAATTCATCA
>JANOJJ010000622.1:0-6766 GCA_031408155.1 Rubrivivax sp. | reverse complement strand
AGAAGGTGGTGCCGAACCGACACAAGATTCAGGGAATCGGGGCCGGCTTTATCCCGGGGATCATTCAGGACGGCCTCAAGCGGGCCGAGGAACGCGGGCGGAAACTGATTGACGAGATCGTGCAGGTGACGGACGACGAGTCGTTCGAAGTGGCCCGCCGGATGGCGAAGGAAGAGGGGATGCTCTGCGGCATCTCGTGCGGCGCCGCGATGAGCGCGGCCCTGAAGCTGGCCCACCGCCCCGAGAACGCGGGCAAGACGATCGTCGTGATCCTGCCCGATTCGGGCGAGCGCTACCTCAGCTCAACCCTGTTCGAAGGCCTGTTCGACGCCGCGGGGCTGCCCGCCGCATGACCGGGCACGCCGCGTTCTCGGTGGCGCGTGGCAACCGCGACGACGGTCGCTGGGTCGATCAATGCGGCTCGAGCGAGCCGTCGATCGGGCCCCGGCACTGCCGCGCTACAACTGGGAGGGCGTGACGCGAGCGCAACTGCTGGCCGGCACCATCGGCAGTGACGCGCGCGCTGGGCGGCGCGCTGCTGCCGTTGTATGCCAGCTTCGCGCCCGATCGGGAATTGTTCCTCAAGGTGGTGGCGTAAGGCACCGGCTGGCGGCACCCGGTGGCGCTGGCCCGCCTGCCCGTTACAGGGCCTTGCGGGCGAGCTTGAAGTCCGGGTCGTCCGGGAACGGTCCGATGCTGAAGCCCAGGCTCGTCATCAGGCGCAGCATGTTGGCGTTATTGGCCAGGATCAGGCCGTCGATCTCGGACAGGCCCTTGGCGCGTGCAGCGTCGATGATGGACAGCATCAGCCGCGAACCCAGGCCCTGGCCCTTGAAGTCGTCGGCCACCACGAGCGAGAACTCGCAACTCGTCTGGTCAGGGTTGGTGATGTAGCGCGACACGCCGACCAAACGCTCGCTCTCGCTGAAGCCGCCCTGCTCGGTGGCGTGGCGTTCCTTGTGCACGGCCACCAGCGCCATCTCGCGGTCGTAGTCGATCAGCGTGTAGCGCGCCAGCATGCGCGCCGGCAGCTCGGGCATCGTGCTCGCAAAGCGGTAGTAGCGGCTCTCTTGCGACAGACCACGCACGAAGGCCTGCAGCATGTCGGCGTCGTCGGGCCGGATCGGGCGTATGGTGTACAGACCACCGCCCTTCATCGGCCACTCGCGCTCGTGCGCCGTGGGGTAGGGCAGGATCGCCAGATGGGTGTAGGCGCCGGGTGCCTGCGGCGCGTGCTCGATCACGATGCGCGCGTCCACCGCCAGCGCGCCGCTGTCGTCGACGATGATCGGGTTGATGTCCATCTCACGCAGTTGCGGCAACGCGCACACCATCTCCGACACGCGCAGCAGGATGCGTTCCAGCGCATCGATGTCGGCCGCCGGCGCGCCGCGCCACTCGCTCAAGGTCTCGACCACGCGCGAGCGCTCCATCAACCGCCGGGCCAGGAACTGGTTCAGCGGAGGCAGTTCCATCGAGCGGTCGGCCACCAGCTCGATCATCGTGCCGCCGGCACCGAAGGTGATCACCGGCCCGAACGGCTCGTCGGTGGTCATGCCGACGTAGACCTCGCGCCCGCGCTTGAAGCCCGCCATCGGCTGGATGGTCACGCCGTTGATGCGAGCGCCAGGCTGGGCCCTGGCCACCGCCTCGAGCATGTCCTTGTAGGCGTCGCGCACCTGGGCCGCCGAGCTCAGGCCCAGCACCACGCCTTGCACGTCGCTCTTGTGGTTGATGTCGGGCGAGTCGATCTTCAGCGCCACCGGGTAGCCGAGCTGGCTGGCAATCAGCATCGCCTCGTTGGCGCTGCGCGAGAGCATGGTGCGCGTGACCGGGATGTGGAAGGCCGCCAGCAGCGCCTTGCTCTCCATCTCGGTCAGCACCTTGCGCCGTTCGGCGAGCACGCTTTCGATCAGCAGGCGGGCGCCTTCGGTGTCGGGCAGGGCCAGCTCCGACAGCGGCGGCGGCGTCTGCTGCAGCAGTTGCTGATTGCGGTAGAAGCTGGCCACGCTGTGAAAGGCGTCGACCGCCGCCTCGGGCGTGCGAAAGCTCGGCAACAAGGCGGCGGCCAGCACGGCACGCCCTTCGCGCACGCTGAAGTCACCCATCCAGCAGCCCAGCACCGGCTTGCCCGACGGCGAGAAGGCCGCGACCACCGACCGGGCGACGGCGGTGGGGTCGCCATCGGCCTTGGGCGAATAGATCAGCAGCACCCCATCGGCCGCCCGGTCCTTGACGCAGACCTCGAGCGCGGCCCGGTAGTGATCGCCGGTGGCGCTCTCACCGAGATCGATCACGCCTTCGAAGGTGGCCATCGGTGGCACCCGCGGCGCCAGGTCCTGCCGCGATTCAGGGCCCAGCTGCACCACGTCGAGGCCGATGTCGTTGGCCCAGTCAGCCGCCAGCACGCCCGGGCCGCCGCCGTTGGTGACGATGGCCAGCCGCTTGCCCACCGGACGGAAGCGCGAGGCCAGGCATCTGGCGGTCGAGAACAACTGAGTAAAGGAGCGCACCCGCACCACGCCGGCGCGGCGCAACGCCGCGTCGAAGACGTCGTCGCTGCCGACGATGCTGCCCGAGTGCGTCAGCGCGGCCTTGGTGCCCGCGGGGTGCCGCCCGGCCTTCATCACCACTACCGGCTTGGTGTAGGCCGCGGCGCGCAGTGCGCTCATGAAGCGGCGCGCGTTGCGGATGCCTTCCATGTAGACCAGGATGCTCTGCGTGCCGGCGTCGTTGGCCAGGAAGTCCAGCACCTGCGGCAGGTCGACTGCGGTGTTGGGTCCCAGCGACACCACGGCCGAGAAGCCGACCCCGTTGTGCCGGGCCCAGTCGAGGATCGACGCCGTCAGCGCGCCCGACTGCGACACCAGTGCCAGTGGCCCCGGCATCGCCAGCGGGCCCAGCGTGCTGGCATTGAGCTTGAGCTGGGGGCGCTGGAAACCCAGGCTGTTGGGACCGAGCAGGCAGACGCCATAGCGCCGTGCGATCTGGTGCAGCTCATTGCACAACGCCGCCTGCAGGCCGCCGGACAGGATCAGCGCCGCACGACAACGAATGCGTCCGACGATCTCGAGCGCGGCACTGATGCGATCGGGGGGCAAGGCAATCAAGGCCAGGTCGGCGCGCGACTGCGCCAGATCGGCCAGGGTGCCGGTCATTTCGACATCGAGCCAGGCGATCTGGCCGACGTAGCCACTGCTTTGCAGTTGCGCGCGCAACGTGGCAGCCATCGACGTGGGTGCCTCGGCCGCGTCGGCATTGCCGGCAAAGACGACGATCGACTGCGGTGCAAAGAGCGGGGTCAGGATGTGGCGGTCCACGGTGGGAGCCTTTGCGAACGTCAGGAACAAGTCAAGCATAGGCCAGCCGGGCGGCCGCTGCGCAGGCTCGAGCCGGCGCGCACAGCAGTTGCCGCAAGACCCATGCTGCAACGCTCAAGACCGTGCCTGATGCGCGCCGGCGGCATCCGATCGGCTGAACATACAAGAGGCTGACCCCGCTGCGCTCAGCGCTGGATGCTGCTGCGTACGCGTGAAATCCCCGACATGGTCCAGGCGATGGGTGCCATCGACACCCTGCAACCCGGGCTGCGGTAGCAGATCGTCGATTGCGCCAGCTGCTCCAGCCGTTCGGGTTCGCTCGGTGGGCTCCACATGTCGACCGTGAAGACGAATCGCGGGTTGAGCGGAAAGCGCGTGCCCCTGACCCTGGCGGTGGTGGTGGCGGCTACCGACACGTCGACCGACTCGTCACGCAGGTCGACGTCGGCTAGGCAGATCAAGTGCACCGAATCCGCCGACAGGTTGCACAACCAGAAGGTGCCCGCCTGGGCCGGGGTCGACAGGGCCAGCAGGGCAAGACACGCGCTGACCACGGCATGGATGGGGGCAGGGGAACGGGTGCTCATGGGGGGATGTGTCTCCAGACAGATCTATTTCGGCCTTCGGGGGCGGCATCTGAAGGCAGGGTTTCGCGACAGATGCGGCGGTCGGTTCAGCGCCCGGTCAGATCACCCGCAGGGCGTGCCGCCAGGCCGGCGCCACTTGCAGCCGGGCGGCCAGCCTCGGCGTGGCCTCGGCCAGCCCCGAACGGTGCACCACCAGCACCTGGTCCAGCCCCATGCTGCGGGCCAGGGCCGTCCAGCGCTGCGCGCCGGCGACCAGCAAGGCGGTCGCGGCAACGTCGGCCAGGGCGGCGTCGGGGTGGACCACGGTCGTGCTCAGCAGACTGCGGGCCGGTTGGCCGGTCAGCGGGTCGATCAGGTGGCAGCAGGCCTGGCCGTCAAGCACCCGAAAGCGCTCGGTGCTGCCCGAAGTGACCACCGCCTCGCGCCCCTGGGTGGCCAGTTGAGCAACCAGACCGCTGCCTTCAGGGTCTCGAACGCCGACCTGCCAGGGCCGGCCCGAGGCCTGGCCCATGGTGGCCAGGTTGCCGCCCAGGTTGACCACCGCGTCGTGCACACCGGTGGCGTGCAGGTGGTCGAGTGCCCAGTCCACCGCCACGCCCTTGGCATAGGCCCCGAAGTCGAGCTGCAGCGCTGGGTTGGCGCTGCGCAACGCCAGGCCGCGCCATTGCAGCTGCGACAGACCGGGCCGGGCCGCGGTCCAGCGATCGAGCTGTCCGGGCGTCGGCCGAGGACCCGGCAACAGCTGGTCCGCATGGAAACCCCAGCACTGCACGAGGCCACCGATGCCGGCGTTGAAGTACCCGCTGGACCAGGCTTCGAGCCGCGCCGCGCCGACGATCAGGTCCCGCAGAGCCGGCGTCACCGTCATCGCCCGGCCCTCGCGCAGGGCCTGGTTGAGCGGCCCCAGGCCGTGCGGCTTCCAGGCGTTCCAGCGTTCGTTCATGGCCGCCAGCCCGGCCCATACCGGGGCCAGCGCAGCGGCGGCGCCATCATCGATCAGCAGCAGCTCGGCGGGAGAGCCAAACAGCCGCCGTGCAGCCCTGTGCAGCGGCGCGGCGCCGGCTGGAATGCTCGGCAGCAGCAGCAGCGAGCCAGCCAGAGCCTTCAGCGCGTGGCGGCGGGTGAACGGGGCCGTCATCAGCTCGGCCCGTCAGTAGCGCATGCGTGCGGCGGCCAGCGCCTCGTGCACGCGATCGCGCTCCTGGTGGACCTCGAGCAGCAGAGGCTGTGCGGCGTCGAGCTGCTCGGTCTTGGCCAGCCGTTCGACCTCCTGGCAGAGGTCCGACAGGCGGCGCGCACCGATGTTCTGCGTCATCGACAGGAAACGATGGGCCAGCGCCCGCAGTTGCGACGCCTGGCCCGCCTGCAGCGCGTCGGACATCCTGGCCACATGCCCGCCCGAGTCGGCCAGGAACATGTCGATCAGCTCGCGTACCAGGCTCGGCTGGCTGTCGTCCTGCATGGTGCGCAGGTGCTCGAGCCGTCCATGGTCGAGCACCTCGTCGTGCCAACCCGGCGGACGCGGTGGCTGCCGCGCCATGGCCGTGGCATGGCCCAGCGTGGCGGCGAGCTCCTCGATCTGGATCGGTTTGGCGACATAACCGTCCATGCCAGCGGCAATATAGGCCTCACGGTCCCCCGGCATGGCGTTGGCGGTCATCGCGACGATGCGCGGGCGGCCACTGCTGCCGCGGCGGCGCACCATCTCGCGTGCGGCCTGCACGCCGTCCATCTCGGGCATCTGGATGTCCATCAGCACCAGGTCGTAATCCTTGCCCTGCACCGCACGAAGGGCCTCCAATCCATTGCCGGCCAGATCGGCTTCGTAACCCAGATGCTGCAGCAGGCGCAGCGCCACCCGCTGGTTGACCGGGTTGTCCTCGGCCACCAGCACGCGTACCGGCTCGCGAGGCGACGCCGGCCGCGGCGCTTCGGCCGCCGGGGCCTCGGATGGGGTCACCAGACCTTGCGTGACGGCCACCAGCGTGGCGAAGAGCTGACCGGTCTTGATCGGCTTGGACAGGCAGGCTGCCAGCTCGACCCCGACGTGCGCCGCCTCGCTGGGCCGCTGCCCGAGCGAGGTGAGCATCACGATCGGCAACTCCGCGGCCCTGCGCCGGCGGCGGATCTCGAGCGCCAGATCAAGCCCGTCGATCTCGGGCATGCTCATGTCCAGCACGGCGACGTCGAAAACCTCGCCGTGGCGGATGTGGTCCAGCGCCTCGAGTGCCGACGGAAAGGTCGACGGCAGCATGCCCCAGCGCAGCGCCAGCTTCGTAAGGATGCGACGGTTGGTGAGGTTGTCGTCCACCACCAGGATGCGCTTGCCGAGCAGGGCCGGTGCATTGCTCTGCAGGAAGTCGGCCACCGGTGGCTGTGACGACACGTCGACCAGCAGGGTGACGTGGAAGGTGGAACCGTGGCCAGGCTCGCTTTCGGCACCCACCGTGCCCCCCATCAACTCGGCCAGCCGCTTGCTGATGGCCAGGCCCAGACCGGTGCCGCCGAAGCGCCGTGTGGTCGAGGCGTCGACCTGTGTGAACGACTGGAACAGGCGCGGCAGATGCTCGGCGGCGATGCCGATGCCCGAGTCCTTGACGGCGATGTGCAGCCGGCAGCGACCGTCGGCCTGCAGCTGCCCGTCGAGCGACACGAAGACTTCGCCCTGGCGGGTGAACTTGACCGCATTGGACAGCAGGTTGACCAGGATCTGCCGTACCCGCGTGCGGCTTTGCGCACTCTACCTGCTCGCGCCCACCGCCTCCCTGCTAGCGCTCACTGCGGCCCTCGCGCCCCGCTTGCCAGCCCTGCCCTCCTCAGGTCGAATGTCCCCTCGCGATTGGCGCCGTGGCCGAGTGG
>JANOJJ010000674.1:0-7656 GCA_031408155.1 Rubrivivax sp. | reverse complement strand
CTCGCTGTACACCGCCGGGCGATCGGGTCCGGTCTCGCGCTTGAGTTGGACGTGCGACCTGCCGGCCAGCACCTGCTCGCGAAACGGGGCGATGCTCAAATCTTCCGGGCTATGCCCAATGCCGTCGGCGGTTGCATAACTGGAGGGCAGTATGGCCTGGTCGAGGTCATCCGACAACAGCACCAGGTTGCCGGAGGGGTCGAACAACTTGAAGCGAAACACGTCGTCGTTAAGCCGCAATCGGGATAGCTGCTCGCGCGCCGCCGGCGTGGCGCCCCGACCGGAAAACGTCATTTCAAGATCGGGTACGGTGCGGCTGACATATTGAGCCCAGCGCAATGCCGACTGCTCGGCGCCCTGGCGCAACTGAGTTTCAAACTCGACGCGCAGGATCCAACCCAGGCACAGCGCAGCCAGTGCCAGGCCGCCGACCCACAGCGCGAATATCTTCCAGTCGGTCGATCTGATTTTCACCCGGCCGTGCTCCGTTGATGGGACTTTCTCCTAAACCGTTCCACGGTCATTCTATCGGTCGGCGCAGGCAGTAAGGAGCATGTGTCGAACTAGTTTTCTTACTGAAATGGATTGCGCCGGACTCATGACACCTGGCTCGCGAGTCCAGCGCCACTGGCTGCGATGAGCCCAGGTTAGAACTTGTCGAGGACAAGTTCTTAGTCGGCGGTGAAGCCTGAAGCCTTGATCGGAGCCTGCCATCGCTTCAAATTCTCTGCCTGTATCGAAGCCAATTCGTCCGGGCCCGCGTGGTTCGCAGTCAGCCCCAGCTTGCTCAGGCGGTCCTGAATGTCGGGTTGACTCAGCGCCTCGGCGACCGCCTTGCTTAGGCGGGTTACTTCATTTGCGGGTAGCAGCGCAGGTCCGGAAAGCCAAAAATACCCCTGTGCCGCGACGTTGAATCCAGCCTCCTTGAGGGTTGGGACATCGGGCAATATCTTCGCTCGTTTTTCACCCGTCGTCGCCAGAATCCGCAACTTGCCGGCCTTGTGCTGCTCGATGGTCTCGGTCGGGGTGCCGATCATGAAGGGAATCACTCCTGCCATCAGGTCTTGCACGGCCGGGGCCCCGCCCTTATACGCAACGTGATTCAGTTGAATCCCCGCGGTTTGCGCAAACAAGAGGCCGGTAAAGTGCATTGCCGTGTCAACGCCGGCCGTACCGAAGTTGGCCTTTTCAGGGTTACTCTTCATCCATGCCACGGCGTATTTCAGATCACCTTGTGGCAGCGCAGGACCGGCTGTCAGCGCGAACTCGAAGGTCGCGACTCGGGCTATCGGTGCAAAGTCCTTGACAGCGTCGTAGCCGAGGTATTTGAGGATAGGCCGTTCAAACGGCCTTTTCCCTTGGCGACAGGGTCGACAGGCCGGGCAGTCGAGGCTCTGATCGCTGTCTTTGTGGGTCGACAGTGGCCGGCCGAGTGCCGATGACGCGGCCGAGCAGGTTTACCCGGACGGCTGGGTTGCGGGCTTACGCGGACGATCTGGCCCCGCTGCCTCGGTCCTGACAAGCCCGGGCGCAGCCGGTCCCCGCCGCCCGTGGTGCCGGGCCCAACTCAGCTGCAGCGGCCGATGGTGCGCACACTTCGCTGGGGCAATCGGCGTGCGGCGCTGCCTGTGCGGACGGCTCGGGCTCTTGCGGCACCACCTGCGCGCGCAGTTTGGCGTTGGGTGCCCACACGCCATGCAAGCGGATCAGGTGCTGATCAGGTGCAGTCTCGGCCTTGGCACGAGCGACCGAAGGGCGCTCTTCGATTGCCCGGGCGACCGAATGGCGCTCTTCGATTGCCCGGGCTGCCAGCCGCTGCATTGAACTCCAGCGGCGACAACACCAGGTGCGTGGTGCCGTCGTGCCAGGGTGTCTTAGCGACGACATAACTTGAGTACAAGTTAGTCACCGCTGAAACTGCGTTTTAGCGACGACATAACTTGAGTACAAGTTAGTCACCGCTGAAACTGCGTTTTCAGCTTCAGAACCACCTGGCCAGCAGCGTTGCACTGCACCCGTTCGTTGGCCAGCGCTGGGCCGGTCATGGTGCGGCACCGTTGTTCCAGCGCCTGGCGGTCGTCGGCCGCGCAGCGCACAGCCGCGTGCAGGCTCAAACCCTGCATGTCCGCGCACAGCCTTGCCGCAGGCCTGGCACGAGCGCGGCATCCGCCGTTACGGCTTCCACGGCCTGTCGTACGAGTCGATCTCGGCGCAGTTCGCCGCCGCCGCACCGGTGCTGGCGCGAGGCCGCGTGGTGGTGGCGCACCTGGGCAACGGCGCGTCGATGTGCGGCATGGCCGGCGGCCGCTCGGAGGCCACGACGATGAGCTTCTCGCCGCTGGACGGCCTGCCCAGCGGCACGCGCTGCGGCCGCATCGACCCGGCGGTGGTGCTGCACCTGATCACGCGCGAAGGCCTGTCGGCGGCCGAGGTCGAACGCTTGCTGTCGCGTGAATCGGGCTGGCTCGGCCTGTCGGGCCTGAGCAGCGACATGCGCACGCTGCTGGCCAGCGACAGCGCCGGCGCGCGGCTGACGCTCGACCACCTGGTCGAGCAGATCCTGCGCGAACTGGCCGCCCTGGCGGCGGCGCTGCGCGGGCTCGACGCGGTGGTGTTCACCGGCGGCGTGGGCGAAAGCGCGGCCGCGTTGCGCGCCCGCGTGGTCGAGGGTGCCGCCTGGCTGGGCTTGCGGCTCGATGCCCAAGCCAACGCCCGCGGCCCCGGCTGCATCAGCATGGCCGGCAGCCCGGTGGCCGCCTGGGTGCTGCGCACCGATGAAGAAACGGTGATCGCGCGTCATACCGCCGCGGTGGCACTGGGCTGAGCCTGGCCAGGCTTCGCGCTCCGTGAACTCGAGGCACCTCACCCGAAAGCTGTGACGTTGCCGCCCTCGTCGGTGTAGATGACCTTGCCGTCCACGGTGATGCTGAAAGCCCCGGGCCGCAGGTTCTGGCGCACTCGGCGCAAGGTGGTGCCAAACTGCAGGTCCACGTCGCCGTCGACGCCGGTCAGCACAACGACGCGCGCACCGGCCGTCAGCGCCAGCTGCTCCTCGACGCGGGACTTTTCCTCCAGGCTTTCGCCCCAGGCAGCCAGCACCTGCTTCCACGCGGCCTGCACCTGCGCCAGCAGGCCGCGCGGGTCGCCATGCTGGCTGAGATGCTTGACGGCCTTGCCCAGCTTGTCCTCGTCGGCTTTCTGGTGGTCAACCAGGGCCGCCAGTTCCTTCAACCGCCGGTCCAGGTCGGGATTGACGCCGACCTGGATCCTGGTCACGCCACCGGCCGACGCGCCCAGCGTCGGCGCCTGCACGAGCATCATCGCGCGTGCCACGCCACCGACCAGCCGGCCGCGGCGCGCAGCCTTGGAGCCGATCAGGATCTGGTTGTGCGCTTCGAGCGTGCAGTGCACGGCCATGTCGGTGATGGCGATGACCGTGGCGGCACGGATCTCGCTGCTTTCGGCAAAGCGGGCCGACACCGCATGGCCGGCGCGAACCACCGAGCGGGCGATGATGCCGCCGCCGACCTGGACGTTGCCCTCGCACTCGATGCGCGCACCCTCCACCGTGCCCTTGACGATCACGTCGCCCGTGGCCTTGACCGTCAGGCCGGGCTGGATGTCTTCATCGACCTCGATGGTGCCGTCGAAGCTGATGTTGCCGCTGGCCATGTTGACGTACTTCAGGCGCAGGATCTGCTCGACCATCACGCCGCAGTCGGTGCGCACCGGCTGGCCGTTGACCAGGGCACGCAGCAGACCGGCGTCGTCCTTGTCGACCGCCGCGCCGACGAGCTTGGCGTCGAACGGGATGTCCTTGCCGGCCTCGGCGGCGATCGGGTCTCCCCGCACGTTGCGGCCTGGTGTGCCCGCGGTCGGAGCATGCCGTCGCATCAACGCCTGGCCCGTCCTGACGACGGGGATGTCGCCCAGTTGATGGAAGTCGATGTTGCCTTGTTCGTCGACCTTGGGCGCGCGGTCGCGCGTATCGGCCACCAGCAGTTCGAACCGCGTGTCCAAGCCCCGCACCGGCGCCGTGGCGGTGGCGGCGCGCACGCGCAATGGCTGGTCAGCCACGCAGGCCTGCTGCAGGCCCGCGCTGTCGACGCCGTGCACCACGCCCTCGGCGGCCAGCGCCTGCAGCAGCGCGTCGGCTGGCACCGGCTTGCCACCCTGGGCCGGGTGAATCCTGACCCAGGCCGCCAGGCCGTCGCGATCGACCTCGATGCTGAAGCTCGCGTCCTCGCCGCGGGCCACGGTGTGCTCGAAGTCGCCGGGTTCGTTGTTCCAACGTTCGACGAGCTTGGCCAAGGCCGCTTCGGACAAGACCCAGGCACCGAAACTCGATCCTTCGAGCACGGTGCGCAGCGATGCCAGGCTCAGCGGCGGCCGGGGAGGCGGCAGCGAGCAGCGCACGACGAGCTGCCCGTCAACATCGGAAAACGACAGACCGCTGGGTTGCTGCATGGCCGTAGCGCTCTCGATTCGTCGTGGTCGCCGAGCCCGCTGTCGGCGGCGGCTCTGGTGCGGGGTTCCGTGGGCATCGCCAGCGTCCGCCGGTTCGACCCTTCCTGCAAGCGGCATTCTCCCTCTACACCGCCGCGCGACACCACGATCACCTAGGAAGAAACCCGCCTGGTGGATGGCTTCACCTGCCAGCCCGGCTCCACGCCCGAGCGTGGGATGCAGTACAACCCCGGCGGCCAGAACCGAGTCAGCGGTTGAAGGTCGACCGCAGCAGGCCTGGCTGGCCGCGCCGGGCTGCGACATCGGGCAGGGTTGTCTCATCGCCAGACCGATGCCGCTGGCAGAGCAGCTGTGGTGGTGCCCGGCCGGCTGAACGGCGCGCGCCCCGGGCTGTTCAGGCTGGCAGCGTCGCGTGATCAGGTCGGAAGCACCTTCAGCGCCGGGTCGATCTGCGTCAACAGGTGTGCCAACTCGGCTGCCGAATGGATGTCCATCTTTTCCATGATGTGCGTGCGGTGCACCTGCACCGTCTTGTCGCTGATGCCCAGTTCGCGTGCGATCAGCTTGCTGGGTTGACCGCGCGCCACCCGCTGGGCGATCTCGCGTTCGCGCAGCGTCAGCTGTTCGTATCGCTGCAGCTTGGCTGCATGCTGGTCAGTCTGGGCGGCGGCGGCGCGGCTGCGTCTAACCGCTTGCGCAATGGCGTCCAGCAGCACCTGGTCCTTGAACGGCTTTTCGATGAAGTCCACCGCGCCGTCCTTCATCGCCTGCACCGCCATCGACACATCGCCATGGCCGGTAATGAAGATGATGGGCAACTGCAGCCCGCGCGCCGTCATGGCCTGCTGAAGCTCCAGCCCGCTCATCGTCGGCATGCGCACGTCGAGCACCAGGCAGCCCACGGCACTGCCGTCCACCTGGGCCAGGAAGCTCTCGGCATTGGCATGGCCCCTTGCGTGCCAGCCTACCGATTCGGCCAGGAAGACGACCGAACGACACATCGCGCCGTCGTCGTCCACGACATGGACGATGGCATCGCGCAGCGAGGCAGGGTTCATGCGTCGGTCTCCGGGTTGGTGCGGGGCAGGGTGAAGCACACGCTCAGGCCAGCGCCGCCAGGGCCGGGCTCGGCCCACAGGCGCCCGCCATGGGCTTCCACCGCGCGCTTGCAGATGGCCAGGCCCAGGCCCACGCCGTCGGGCTTGGTGGTATAGAAAGGTTCGAACAGACCGGGCAGGGCGGCGGCGTCAACCCCGCTGCCGTTGTCGCTGACGCAGACGCGAAAGTATTCGCCATCGGGCCGTGCCGCCAGCACGATGCGGCGCTGCGCCGCCGGCAACGCCGCCATCGCATCCAGCGCGTTCTTCATCAGGTTCAGCAGCACCTGCTCGACTTGCAGGCGGTCGGCCTGCACGCCGACATGCACGTCGTCACCGCGGGCGTCGGTGGCGAGTTGCAGGTCGACCCGCGGGGCCTGGGCCTGCAGGCTCGTGAACAAGGCGACGGCGCCGCGCAGCGTGGCCGGCAGGTCCAGGCGTTCGCGCCGCAGCGCCCGCTTGCCGACAAAACCGCGGATGCGCTGCATGATGCCGCTGGCGCGCTGGGCCTGTTCGGCGATGTCGTTGCTGGCCGCCAGCAGCGGTGCGGGCTCCAGCCGGCCGGCTTCGATGCGCCGCGTGATGCCATGCGCGAAGTTGGCAATCGCCGCCAGCGGCTGGTTCAACTCGTGCGCCAGCATGCTCGACATCTCGCCCAGGATGCCCAGGCGCGACAGGTGGTCCAGCTTGTCCTGCTGGGCGCGCGCCTCGTGCTCCATGCGCTCGCGTTCACGCATGGCCTGGCGCAACTGCGCGGTACGCCGCTCCACCAGGCGGTTCACGCACAGCGAGTGCACTGCCCAGGCCGTCAGCGCCAGCAAAGCCAGGGCCAGCCACGGCCAGTGCCGCCGCGCCAAGGAGGCCAGGCTGCGTTCGCGCAGGTCGGCGTAGGGTCCGATCTCCAGGTCGCGGAACAGCTCGCGCACCGGCTGGTAGTCGGTGGGCACGGTCCAGGCGTGGCCGTCGGAAGTGGTCGGCATGGCCAGCAGCGCGGTGGCCACGCGCTTGGCCAGGTCGTTGGGCGTTTGCTTCAGCGTGGCGAACGGCCAGTCGGGGTACAGGCGCGTGGACCGCTGGCAGCGGTAGGGGCCGCCCTGGGGGTTCAGCACGGTGAACTCGTCGTCGCGCGCGTCGCCTTGCCGCACCAGTTGCTCGAGCAGGCAGGCACGCACGATGCCGGCGTCGGCCTGGCCGTCGCGCAGCGCCTGCAGCACACGCCGCATCGGAAAGCCGGTAAACGTCAGCGCGGCGGTGTCGGTGTGCGGGTCCAGCCCGGCGGCCTTCATCTCGCGCCAGGCCACCTGGAAGCCGCCAAAGCCGTCCTCGCTCACGGCCACCAGGCGCTGGCCCTTCAGGTCGGCCAGGCGGCGCAGCTCGCGGCGGCCGCTGGGCACCAGCACCACCGACGCAATGGCCTCGGTGGGCGACAGCGCCTGCGGGTTCTGCAGCGTGGCGATGCGGCTGGCGCCATGGGCCGCTTCGACGCCGACATAAAAGCCGCTGTTGGCGATGAAGAAGTGCAGCTCGGCGCTGGCCACTGCCGCGCCCAGGCCCGGCAGGTCGTAGTGGCGCAGCTCGAAGCGCTGGCCGGGCACGGCAGCCTGCAGGTACTCGCCCAGGTGGGCCCAGGCTTGTGCCGCCTGGGCCTCGCCGTCGGGCGCCAGGATGCCGATCGTCACCGGGCCCGCCGGGGTGTCCGCTGCCCAGGCGCCCGGCGGGCCCAGCACCGCGGCCAGCACCAGACCGCCAACGGCTACCCCGTGGCGCAGTCGCTGGTTCCGCAGATGGCAGCGCAGGGCAGGCATGGGGCGGGATTGTCCGGGACCGCCCGCCGCGGCAGGCGCAGCAGCACAGCGCCGGGCCGGTGCGGGCTTGACCTGGCGCAACGGCATACGCTGCATGCCTTAGATCGCTAGGTTCGCTAGCGCATGGTCTAGGCGGGCGTTGACGCCTAGGCTCCACAACATGCCACGAAGGACTCCCATGCTGAAACTGTCGACCCTGACCCTGGCCACGCTGATCGCCCTGGTCGCACCGCTGGCCGCTCAGGCCCAGGCCGCCGCGGCGGTCAACGAGGTGAATCTGCTCGGCC